>CAJGCH010000033.1 GCA_904501845.1 uncultured Bacillaceae bacterium
GTAAACGAGGGTATAGTTCAGATAGAGGAGTGATTTTTTCTTTATTTTTTCACCTGAATCACCGCAAGTGTGCAGCGGCTGATGCAGACTAATTCATTATCTTCATCAGTAATGCGAATCTCCCAAATTTGCGTTTTCTTGCCCCTGTGCAGAACCGTCCCTGTAGCTGTAACGACACCTTCACGCTTGCTTTTAATATGATTGGCATTAATCTCAAGGCCTACAACCGCCTCATTTTCGTGGTCGACCAACAGGAATCCTCCCATACTTGCCACCGTTTCAGCAAGAGCAACAGACGCTCCTCCGTGAAGCAAGCCCATCGGCTGATGGGTCCGATGGTCAACCGGCATAGTAGCGACCACCCTGCCCTCTTCAGCCTCTATAATATCAATCCCCAGTGTCCCCATTAATGTGTTTTCATAATCCTTCATACAATCATATCCTTCCATCCAGTATCTTTACTATCCTACTATTTCTTCATGCTCTTCCTTTGTTCCTGCAAAATGTATGTAAAAAAACCAGCAGTTTGTCTGCTGGTCATTAGTTATTCTACCAGAAGAAGCCACCGGCATATGGGCCATATAAAAGCGGGGCTGCCAATGCTCCACCTATCAATCCTCCGGCCAAACCTGCGCCAAAGCCTGGGCCATATCCTCCGTAAAACGGTCCGCCCCATGGTCTACCAAATGGCCTTCCCCATGGTCTTCCCCACGGTCTTCCCCATTGTCTGCTCATCATCATTTCTGGATTCATTTTAAGAATACCTCCTGTATGTTTAATGCCTACACTATTATGTATGCATCAACCCATGAGCTTGTAAGGGCGAATAACCATTCTTCCGCACAAGTTTACAGATAAAAAGAAGGAAACGCTCTTGAAAAAGAGCCCTTCCCCCAAATACAATTCATATCGCTTACTCTTTTTCCTCGAGTCCGAACCGTTCTACCAAGGTGGCAAGCGTCCTGGCCATCACACCAGTCGCTCCTGACGGGCCAAGTTCATAGGCACTGCGTCTTGTTGAAGTACCTGCAATATCGAGATGAACCCATGGCGTGTCTTCCGCAAATTCCCCCACGAATGCTCCACCCATAATTGCATGCCCTTCCGCACCCGGAGAATTATTTAAGTCGGCGATTTTACTGCTTCTTACACGCGCTTTATCCTTCTCCGTAATCGGGAGTCTCCACATTGGCTCTCCAGCTTCTTCAGATGCCAATAGCACTTCCTCAAACCATTGTTCATCATTGGTCATCGCACCGGTCATCTCCATGCCAAGCGCGGTAATCACACCGCCTGTCAGGGTAGCTACGTCCACCAGATACTCTGCGCCATGATGCTTCGCATAGGTCACTGCATCCGCCAAGACAAGCCTGCCTTCCGCATCCGTGTTCAGTACCTCAATCGTTTTTCCGCTCATGGAGACAATAACATCATCCGGCTTGAAGGCATTGCCAGAGATCATATTATCTGTTGAAGGAATGACTGCTACCACATTTTGTTCAGGCTTTAACTCGCCGATGATTTCCATCGCGCCAAGCACAGCTGCTGCTCCGCCCATATCTGTCTTCATGCCGACAATACCAGCCTTCGTTTTGATGGAGTAGCCGCCCGTGTCAAAGGTGATTCCTTTCCCGACAAGCCCGATCACATCTGTCCATGTATCCTTTCCTTGATATTTAAGGACAATCATTTTTGGCGGTTCCGTTGACCCTTGGTTGACCGCGAGCAAAGCCCCCATTCCAAGCTCTTCCATCTCGCTTTTTTCAAGAATTTCACATTCAAATTGATACTTTTCCGCAAGCCCCTCTGCATAGTTAGCCATATCCGTTGCGGTGAGCATATTGCCTGGCAAATTAACCAGATTGCGCGCAGAATTTGTTCCCTTTCCATATGTATGACCGACAAAGAGGGCAGACTCGACTGTGACTTGGTCGCTTTCAGTATAGACCGTAATTTCCTCGATTTGACGCGGCTGTTCATTCTTTCTTTTCTTATAGCCATCAAATTGATAAGTCGACAGCGCATAAGCTTCACTTAAAGCAAAAGCAGCTTCCTCCGCTGGAATCGTCTCTGTCAAAAAGGAATCTAAATCAATGGCTATATGTGTCCATCCCTTCTTCTCCATGTTCTGGAACAAGGCGCCAAAAGCCTCCTTAAGGCTTTCAAATGACAGATCCTTCTGTTTGCCAAGACCTGTGAATACTAGACGCTCTGGTTTCAGCAGGCCCAATGTGTGTATATGGGTGATTTCTTTTTTCTTCGCAGATATATCACCCGATTTGGCAAGCTCCTGTAGCTTCCCATTCAAGAGCTTATCCCCCTCAGACAAGTTGGCAGACAGAGTTACCGGATGGTTGAACACACCTGTTACGAGCACAGGATTAGCCAAACGGGATGGATTTTCATTTTTTACGATAAACATTTTCATTCCTCCTCTTCCTTCTATTATAGGCTAATTTCAAAAAATTGTTGCAAATGAAGGCCAGTGTGTCAAAACCGAAAAAAAAGCAAGTTGAACCTAATAAAGGCTCACTTGCAAATAGTATAAGCTCATCTTTTCTTGTTAATTTGGTTTCTGAATACCTGGAGACTTTCCGTGTCGTTCAAGGAGGTTAGTTCCGCCTCTGTAAGATTCCCCTTGCCCATGCTAATCACATAGACCTCCAGTTTCTTCTTGCCCCATTCCTGGTAGACGTCCTGAACTGTATCATAATAGAGGTCAATCTTATTTCCTTTGATAGCTGACCCGGTATCTGCTACCACTCCATAGCCATAATGCGGGATAAAGAGTATGGTTCCAATGGGGAAGACCGTCGTATCAGCGGCAATCGTAGAGTATAGATCACGTTTCACTTTAACACCCGAATAAGTAATCCCGTAACTAGGGTGGCCAGGTTTCTTGCCTGTTGATTCATAGCCTGCTGTATAGCCAGTCGCAACCACCTCATAGGAAGGGTACTGGCTCCAATCATCGGATTCCTCCAGAGTCGCTGCAACCGCTATTTGACCGAACTGGATTGGCTCCATGTACTCATATAGTTTTTTCAGAAGGGGCTGATTCATGTAATCACGTATATTCAGGCCCGTGAAATGGGACCAGGTTACAGACAAAGCACCAATGAACAAGAGACTAATCCCTGCTTTTTTACAAAGGGATAGAAATAGATGCATGATCGATACACTCCTCTCACACAAACCATTCTTCCCCAGTTCATTATTTCTATTCCTGCTTCTTTGTGCACTCTCCTCAATCGATTAATTGCTATAAAAAAGCCTTTAATGCGGCAGGCGCACTAAAAGCTCCCTTAAAACATTCTGTATCCCCTAACTCTCAGGATTCGAATCGTAAGACCTGATACAATCGACCCGGCAAAACCGCTAAACAGGATGACAGCATCTGCTATAGCAAGGCTTTGCATCCTTTCCCCGAGAAAACTCATGCTTGACGAGAAGTTCAAAACATACTCGCTCCACCTTAGGTCTCCAATAATATATAAAGCAATGATTGGATAAATCACCGCCATAATCCAAGTCTTTCTAAAGAGCATATTGAGAATAAACCCTAACCCGAAAAACAAGATAAAAAACAGCACAATTGAAATTACCATCAACGGAATTGACATCCCCACTCATTCCCCTCTCATAACTCGTACATGAGTAAGTGTATAAGATGGAAGAATTTTCGTCAATTGGGATATGCACCCTGAATAGTCCTTATATTCCCCTTATTTCCGTTCTGATAGCTTACCGCTCCCGCTGCAGCAAGAGCATGTTTCTGACCCTCCAAGTAATAATTGAAAATAACCGGCACCGGCACAATACGGGCATGGATGATTGCTTTTTTTCATCGTTCATAACCCCCCTGTATAAATTATTGAATATTCTGATAATATTACAGGCAGAGGAGTTTGAAAAGTCCTTCAAACCCTCATTTCACTTCATGTAAACGCATACATCCTATTTATACAAATGAATGCTTTGATTCTCTCACTAAATGAATAATTTATAGGAAGTGTATTGAAATATATCACCGGGGTTTTTCCCTTCCAACGGCTTCTTATGTAAAGAGGCATGCTTTTTATTCAATTCGGTCAGGAGAATGGAACTGTCAGGATCGTTCTTGATATCCATCTCATCCATAAAGACTGCATCTGATAGTTCTTCAATCTGAATAGCAATGGCATTGGATATCGGTTTCAGCAGAAACATGAGCATATTATCACTGATTTGATTCTTGATGACCCCTGTACGCAGCCCAAATAGACCAATCACTTCCGCTTCAATCCCCGTTTCTTCCTTTACTTCCCTCACAACCGCTTCATCAGCTGTCTCACCAGGCTTTACAAACCCTGCGGGCAAAGACCATTTCCCCTTCAGCCCGCCATATGTTTTCTTCACCACAAGCCATTTTCCATCTTCAGCGATTACTAGCCCGCATACCCCTAACCATACATGTTTGCTTCTCTCTTCCATAATGCATGCCTCCTCTATGCTAGAGTGCTTTAATTTCATTATAAGCGAAACTAAAAGCGGCGGGTGTTTTTTCTCACCCAGTGATGGTTTTAGGACGCGGCATCCCTTAACTATAGGAGATTGCTCCCGTTAATGAAAAAAACTGCCCCCATAAAAGCAGGACAGTTTTCATATCATTTATTAAAGGAATTTAAATTTACCTTTTTTCATCAGTAAGGATACACCGCCAGCCATGTACAGGGCACGGTTATCAATGATTTTCTTCATAATGGCTGCGCTTGTTCCCTTAAGCTTCTTGCCGAATACAACGCCGATTCCATCGTCATCTCCTAGTGAGCAGACAGTTCCTTTTGGTTTGTATTCAAAGGTCTCTAATTGGCCGCCGCGTACAAGAGCAATTACGTTATTCGCACATACTTCCGCTTGCTGCATAGAAATTTGGGCAGTCGGCGGATATGGACGGTTGATTTCTTCATTGATGACCAATGAGCAATCACCGATAACAAATACATCATCTTCTCCCGGAGCAAGTAATGTTGGCTCTACTTTCACGCGTCCGCGCATGTTTTCGAAACCGGATTTATCAATGATGCTGCTTCCTCTTACACCTGCAGCCCACACGACAGTACCAGCTGGAATCATTTCGGTTTCTTCTTCGCCTTTGCCGACAATGATACCCTCTTCTGTGCAACCCTTGATTGGAGTCCCAATCATGAATTCGACACCCTTCTTCTCAAGCCTTGCAACTGCATAAGAAACGAGTTCTGGATCAAATCCTGGAAGGGCAGTAGGTGCTGCTTCGACACAGATGATGCGAACCTTTTTCTGATCAATATCAAATTCTTTGCAAAGTTCCGGAATGCGGTTTGCCAATTCACCGATAAACTCGATGCCTGTGAAGCCAGCTCCGCCCACGACGATTGTCAATCGCTCCTCTTTTTTATCTTGTGCATATAGAGCGAATTGGTGTTCAATATGTCCGCGGATATGGCGCGCTTTATTCACGCTGGAGATACTGAATGCATATTCTTTTAATCCTTCAATGCCAAATGTTTCAGATTCAGCACCTAGAGCAATGACAAGATAATCATAAGGAATTTCCTTGTTGTTCTCACAAACAACCGTTTTGGCTTCCTTATTCACTTCAATGACCGTGTCCTCAACAAGCTTCACTTTGCTCTTGTCTATTACACTAGTAATCTCATAGCGAACTCGATCATGATGAAGAGTCCCTGCGGACGCTTCATGCAACCACGTTGTTTCATAATGATAGTTGTGCTTGTTAATGAGTGTTACTTCCGCTTCATTAACATTCAATTTTTTTTGGAGACGAACTGCTGTTACTAGCCCGCCATACCCAGCTCCTAAAATGACGATTCGAGGCTTTTTCAATTTAATCACTTCCACCTTTTCGTATATGATATATCACCAATCAAGGTATTGTGATTTTGTTCACGAATACGTACACAACTTTCACAAAACCTTAACATTTTTCTATAAACTCACTATATTCCCTTTTGGTTGATATTTCAAGCAAAGTGAATGGGCGGATTATTATTTTACCCTATTGATTTATAATTTGATTTTTTGTAATATTTAATCTTATTATACGATTAGGGGCGCTTGATTCCTTTAAAGAGGAACAGAATGTTCCATTTGTGTTACTATTTAGTTAAAAGTTCATTCTTATCAATGGGAGGTTTTCACGTGAAAGAAGATCAAAATATCTATGATGTCACCATAATAGGCGGGGGACCTGTGGGATTATTCACAGCTTTCTACGGCGGTATGCGCCAAGCATCCGTAAAGATCATCGAGAGCTTGCCGCAGCTTGGCGGACAGCTATCAGCCCTTTATCCCGAGAAATATATTTATGATGTTGCTGGATTTCCGAAAGTCCTGGCTCAGGACCTGGTAGATAATCTGAAAGAACAAACAGCTAAGTTTGACCCGACTATTCGTCTGGAGCAAGCTGTCGAAAAAGTCGAAAAACAGGCTGACGGCATCTTTAAGCTGACAACTGATAAGGAGATTCATTATTCAAAAACAATCATTATCACAGCTGGCAATGGAGCCTTCCAGCCGCGCCGCCTGGAGCTAGAACAAGCAACTAAGTATGAGGGCAAGAACCTTCATTATTTCGTGGATGACCTTAATAAATTCGCTGGAAAGAAAGTCGTCGTTTGCGGCGGCGGAGACTCTGCCGTTGACTGGGCCTTAATGCTCGAACCGATTGCAAAGGAAGTTATACTTGTGCACCGCCGCGATAAATTCCGGGCACACGAGCACAGTGTGGAAAACCTGAAAAATTCTAATGTTATCATCAAAACACCTTACATACCTTGCGACATGGTTTGCGACGAAGAAGCAATCAGACAAATCATCCTGCAAGAAGCAGGTGGAGAAACTAAAGAAGCGATCGATGTTGATGATGTTCTTGTCACATATGGATTCGTCTCATCCCTCGGACCAATCAAGGAATGGGGCCTTGAGATTGAGAAGAATTCCATCGTAGTCAATAGCCGCATGGAAACCAATATTCCGGGCATTTATGCCGCTGGCGATATTTGCACCTATGACGGGAAGGTTAAATTGATTGCGAGCGGATTCGGCGAGGCGCCAACCGCCATCAATAATGCAAAAGCCTATATGGATCCAAAAGCACGTGTACAGCCTCTTCATAGCACAAGCATGTTTAAGGATTGATTTTATATTACAGGTCATGACTCGGTTCATGGCCTGTTTTTTTATTTCCTTTATAAATAAAGCTAACACATCAGTCAAAATAAAAAATCCCCCACAGGTTGTCATGCTTTTATCACATAACAACCTGAGGGGTTCCTATTTAAGGCTTATACGTCAGCATTCCTCCGGCGTTCCTGCATTTGCCTTCGTTCTAAAGGATGAACCGCATCCGCATGAGGCAATCGCGTTTGGATTATCAATCGTAAATCCGCCGCCAAGCATTGATTGTTTAAAATCAATCTTCGTTCCATTCAAAATGGCCGCATCGTTCTTCGCGACCAAGAAGGTGATGCCGTGCTGAATGGACTCAATATCATCATCCTTCTTCTCTTGGTCGAAATTCATGCCATAGGTCAGGCCGCTGCAGCCTCCGCCATTTACGGCAACACGCAAGTAGGGCTGTTCCTCCCCGCTCTCCTTAATCATCTCATTTATTTGAATAGCTGCTGCTTCCGTTACAATAATCACTTCAGTTGACATTCATTCTTCCCCCTTTTGTCAAAATGTAGAAGGAAATCAAAATCCTCTAGCATTAGTATATACATAAACCGAAGGACACTCAACCGAAAGACGCATCTGCCTAAACCCATAATATGGAGGCACATAAACCACCCTAGAATGACGGACAATAGAGAGACAGAATACTTATAAAGGAGTGTCCGCATTTGCTTTCATCTGAACAGCTTAGCCTTCTGAAGAAAAAGTTAACGGAGCGGAAAAAGGAAGTCGAAGAGCATATATCCTTAAACAACCATTTTGGCCTCCATAATGATGAGAACTTCTATGATTATGTCGGTGAGATTTCCATATATGACAATCACCCCGCCGATACCGGCACTGAATTATACGAACGGGAAAAAGATATTGCCCTTAATGAGGTCTTTGAAGAGGAGCTTAAGGAAATCAATGAAGCTCTTCAAGCAATTGAACAGGGGAAATATGGAAAATGCTCTGTGTGCGGAAAGGATATTCCTTTCGAACGGCTTGAAGCAGTCCCGTTTACGGAGTTCTGCATTGACGACACGCCCGACAAGATCGTTTCACATACCCGTCCTGTGGAAGAGGAAGTATTACATCCGCTTTACAGTAAAAAGCATCAAACTGAGGTCAACGGTTTTGATGAAGAGGATTCCTGGCAGGCTGTCGCGGAATGGGGCACGTCAGATTCCCCTTCAGATTACTACGATCCAAAAGAACATTATGACCAAGTGTACTTAAATTCTGATGAACATATTGGCTATGTAGAGGATTTCGAGAACTTTGCCGGAAACGACATAGATGGAAAAAATGTTCAAATCTATCCGACGACAGAACTCGAGCAGCTAAAAGACATCCTTGATGAAGAGGGGATTATGACGACATTTGGAGATTTAAAACCTTATGAAGAGAATCCCTATACAGAGGAATACATCGAAGCCCATAGGGATGATAATGATCTCTTTGATGAATAAGAAATGGAGGCAATGCATCTTGCATTGCCTCCATTATTTATTTATGCAAATCAAAACATCGGATTCTCTTCTATATACTGGTAAACATTATCCACAAGCTCCTCCGGTGTATCCCCGGTCACCACGTCCCCGTTCACTAGGGCATACATGCTTGCTGAACAAATCCCGCAGTAACTGAGACAGCCATATTCAATAACATCCAGATTAGGATCACGGTCTAATATTTCCATTGCAGGCTGCGCGCCGCTGGCGAGATTGCTTATACAAAACTCGATGATTGGCTTCATGAACTTTCACCCCTTATTTCAACTCTACATCCTACTCCCTTTTGCAGCGATAGTCAATTACTTGGGTTTCATCGAAAAGCTCGTTTTCTGAGATAGTTTTCATAATCTGGACACTTTTGGTTGTTATTTTTTCGTTAATTCGATATACTTTTGGAGGGAATTTTAGAAAATTATTAATATATTAATAAAACTAAATATTTTTTTGGCAGCGCTTAACCCTCTGGTGATATCGCATTCAAAGAGAGGTGTGCGCACCTATGAACAAAGCCGTTACCGCAGCATTCAATGAACTTGTATAACCCAGCAAAGGAGTCATAGCCATGAAAAACTTAGTCATCCTCGGTGGTGGATATGGTGGGATGAGATTACTGAACAAATTGACCGATCACCATTTTCCAGAAGATATACATGTAACACTTGTTGATCGTGTACCTTACCATTGCTTAAAGACAGAATTCTACGCTCTCGCCGCCGGCTCCATATCCGATCATGCCGTCCGCGTTTCATTTCCAAAGCATGAACGCATTTCCTACAAATATGGAGAAGTCAGCACAATTGATTTAGAAAAGAAGAGAATCCTATTCACACAGGATGAGCCTCTAGCCTATGATGAATTGGTCATTGGTCTTGGATGCGAGGACAAACATCATAACATCCCAGGTGCTGCTGAATATACATACAGCATTCAGTCGATTGACAAATCTCGAAGCACCTATCAGGCATTGAATAATTTAGGACACGGAAAAGTCGTTGCAATCATCGGAGGAGGACTGAGCGGAATCGAGCTGGCAAGCGAATTGATTGAGGGCCGGCCTGATTTAGATATCCGTCTCTTTGACCGGAATGACAAGATTCTCTCCACCTTCCCGACGAAACTAAGTAACTATGTCGAAAGCTGGTTTGTTGAACATAATGTCACCTTAGTCCATAACAGCAATATTACGAGGATTGAGCCAAATCTGCTGTATAATCATGACGAGGTTATCCAATGTGATGCCATTGTTTGGACAGCTGGAATTCAGCCAGTTGAGCCTGTTCGAAACATGCCGGTCGAAAAAGATAAGGGGAACAAGATTATCCTAACGAAACAGCATACCATCCCTGGCTACCCGGATGTTTTTGTTGTTGGTGATTGCGCTTCCCTCGGCCACGCGCCGAGTGCCCAGCTTGCAGAAGGCCAAGCCGAGCAGATTTATCAAGTTCTCTTGAAAAAATGGGCCAATGAACCACTTCCTGAATCGTTTCCGCCAATCAAACTAAAGGGCATTCTCGGTTCACTAGGGAAGAAACACGGCTTCGGGCTTATGGCCGAGCGCCCTATTACAGGCAGGATGGCCAGAGTCTTAAAGTCCGGTGTCTTATGGATGTACAAGTATCATAATGGTTGAGGAGAAGGCAGGTTATTAGAACCTGCCTTTTGTGTCTAGCTTTTCAAACGAAAATTTTTCTTGCCGTTCATTTTAATGGAGCCATGTTCATATATCATTGCAAGCAGCCTCTCCAGCTTCTTGAAGATGAACAGCGGTCATGAATGATGAAATATTATCGAAAAGGAGAAATTAATCATGGAAATACGGCCATTGCAACCAGCAGACGCTAAAACAATTCGCAAACTGCGTCTTGAGGCACTCCTAGATAGCCCAGAGTCATTTGGCTCCAGCTATGAAGAAGAGCGGGAATATCCCTTAAAGAGATTTAAAGATCGCCTCGAGAGCGGATGCACCCTTGGCGCCTTCCTTCATGAAGAGCTAGTCGGCATGGTCACGCTTATGGAGGAGACCAGGAATAAGACCAGACATAAAGCCACTATTTATGCGATGTATGTTCGTCCTGCCCAAAGAGGGCAAGGCATCGGAAAGAAGCTGATGATCGAAGCCATCAAACAAGCGAAAAGGATTAAGGGGATTGAGCAAATCCATTTGTCTGTCGTAACAAGCAATGATGCGGCCAAGCAATTATATCTTTCATTGGGATTTGAAATATACGGAAGAGAGAGGCATGCCTTGAAAATAGGTGATTCCTACCTCGATGAGGAGCATATGTGCTTATTCCTTTAATGCAATATCAAGCGAGGGAAGTCTACAGACCTAAAAGAAGGGTGATTTTTCACCCTTCTTCTTTAGACATCTTTAAGAAGGGACTTAAGCCCGGTAATCCAAAAATTCATAGCTCTTGCTGAAGTGTCTCACTCTTATATCCCATAGCCTCGAGAGCCTCATAAATCGTTTTTAAGCGAGGGTTTCCTTCACCAAGTACATTTCCTTCAAGCACGACTAAAGGATAGAAATATTCCTCATTCCGGACCTTTTCAGCCATTTCATGCACAGCTGGTTCCTCTTGCGGTGATTCAATGTCAATATACGTAAATTTAATAGGCTGATCCGGGAATTTCCTTGAAAGCGCCGCTTCCAGCCATTCGTAAGTCTCTTTTGATGATGGCATCCCCACACAGCTTGCGCAAATTTGCTCCGCGCCATAAACAAAAATCTCAGCTACTTTCATGCGAGCTCATCCCCCTGTTCAGTTCTTCTCCCCCTCATCTTACCTAATTTAGGATTGAGTAACAATTTTTAATGATTCTGCAAGGAATGTGGATAGCTTTTTTATGGCATAATCATTATAATATGATTAGGAAAGGAGTCGATAGCCTTGGCAGAACAAGAGTTATTTGATCAAGTTCAAGACGTTCTTGATAAGTTGCGTCCATTTCTTCTTCGCGACGGCGGCGACTGTGAACTGGTTGATGTGGATGAAGGTATCGTGAAACTGCGTCTTTTAGGAGCATGCGGAAGCTGCCCTAGTTCCACAATCACGCTGAAAGCAGGCATCGAGCGTGCCCTACTTGAAGAAGTTCCTGGCGTTGTTGAAGTAGAACAAGTATTCTAATGACCAAAATCATAAACAGCGGTCCCGAGCATGGGAACCGCTGTTTTTATTTTTCAAACTGAACCAAGGAACCATAGTTTACAAGCGGAACATGCTTTACAGACATATCCGGGAAAGCTTTTTCAAGCGCCCGGCAAATAGCAGGCACAGCCTCTAAGTTGGCAAGCGTGATGATAGTTGGTCCGGCACCGCTGACCGCCGTTCCGTATGCGCCAGACTCTCTTGCGATTTTCCTTACATCAGCGAAATATGGCATCAGTTCTCCCCTATAGGGCTCATGGAATTGGTCCTTCTCCATCATCCTGCCTGCAAGTGCCCAGTTTCCGGCACAAACGGCCGCGACAAAAGTATTAGAGGCAGCACTTGCTGAGACGGCTTGTCTAAAGGCGAGTTTTTCTGGTAATACAGATCTCGATTTCTCTGTTTTCAATTCAAATGCCGGGATGGTGATAATCGCTTCCGCACCAACTACAGGCAATGAGACCACTTCCGCATCCCCCTCACCCTGAATACCGACGGCAAGCCCTCCATAAAGGGCTGCCCCGACATTATCAGGATGCCCTTCCTCCATTGAAGCAAAGCACATCTTCTTAGCATCATCCAATTGAAGGTCACAAAAAGCATTAGCTAGCTCAATTCCCGCAATAATGGCAGAGGCGCTGCTGCCAAGCCCCCTCGCCAGCGGTATCTCACTCTTGACGACCAAACGACATGGCGGCATTTCCGCCCCAAAGAATGCTGCTGCTTTTTGTGCCATGCGGACGAGGTAATTCGTTTCATCCGCAGGCAGGCCTTTAAGCTCCTTGCAGTCTATGCAGACCTCCCATCGTTCTGCACGAGAGGCCTCAATTGTTAAGTATAAGCCAAGCGCGATTCCAAGCGAGTCAAATCCGGGGCCAAGATTGGCAGTAGTAGCCGGGACTTGAATGCGCAGCATGGGAGGCTGATTCATGATGAAACCACGCTCCCAAAATGCCTTGCCAGCTCTTCCTCATCATTTTCAATAACTACTGGTTTGATATGACCGTAATCAACCGCCGTATTCGGATCCTTCAGCCCATTCCCCGTCAAAACAGCTACAACAGCTTGTCCCTTTTTAATCTGACCTGCTTTTAGCTGCTTTAACACACCGGCAATTGAGGCACAAGACGCGGGCTCCGCGAATACACCTTCCTTGCGCGCTAATAGCTTGTAGGCACGGATGATTTCTTCATCAGATACCTCATCAATTTCGCCGCCGGATTCCTCCGCCGCAGCTACAGCAAACTCCCAGCTCGCCGGATTGCCGATGCGAATTGCGGTTGCCAGTGTCTCCGGCTCTTCGAACACGCGATTATGGACAATTGCTGCCGCTCCCTCCGCCTCAAATCCCCTCATCTCAGGCAGACCTGATTGATGGCGCTGATCATATTCCTTGAAGCCTTTCCAATAGGCGGTAATATTCCCGGCATTTCCTACTGGAATGGCGAGAATATCAGGAGCTTTTCCCAGCTCTTGGCAAACCTCAAAGGCAGCCGTCTTCTGCCCCTCTATCCGATAAGGATTCACCGAATTCACGAGCGTGATGGGATATTTTGCGCTAATTGAGCGGACCATCGCAAGAGCCTGGTCAAAATTCCCCTTAATGGCATATATCTCAGCTCCGTACATAACTGCCTGGGCAAGCTTCCCCATCGCAATCTTCCCGTCTGGAATGACAACGATGCAGCGCAAGCCCGCACGTGCTGCATAGGCGGCAGCCGCGGCTGATGTATTTCCAGTAGAGGCACAGATAATCGTATCACTGCCTTCTTCAATTGCCTTAGCGACCGCCATAACCATCCCTCTATCTTTAAAGGAGCCGGTCGGATTTGCTCCCTCATATTTGACATAAAGCTCAATCCCTAATTCCTCCGATAGATTTCCGCAGCGGATCAACGGGGTATTCCCCTCATGAAGGCTTAGTTCAGGTGTGTTTTCATTTACCGGCAAGAATTCCGAAAACTCTTGTAACAGCCCATTCCATCCCATCAGACAAGACCTCCTTCAACTTTATATGTGCTCTTGATTTCCTCAACCTTCTCATATGCCTTAAGCTTCTCAAGCACTCGAACAAAATTGGCAAGAGGAGCATCATGTGAGATGAGTACAATTTCAGACGCTTGTTCCTCTAGAATCGGCAGCTGTATGATCTTCTCAAAACTAATGCCATCCTCAGCAAATATGGAAGTAATCTGGGCAAAGACACCAACCTCATCCTTCACTCGCAACCGGAGGAAATGCTTGCCGCGTATCTCTTCATCGGTCTTCAGTTTCTTCTGGAATTGCGGCAGGACAGCGCTGCTTCCATTAACGCCAAGGCGCATATTCTTCATGACAGCGACCAAATCGGAAACTACAGCTGTAGCGGTTGGCAGACTGCCTGCTCCTGGTCCGTAAAACATCGTTTCGCCCACAGCTTCCCCATACACATAAACGGCATTATATTCATCGTTTACCATCGCGAGCGGGTGGTCAATTGGAAGCAGGGTCGGTTCAACACTGACCTCGACTTTATCCTCCTTGCACCTCTGTGCTAAGCCAATCAGCTTCACAACATATCCAAGCCTTTGGCTGAAGGCCAGGTCTTCATCTGATACCCCTGTAATTCCTTGAACCTTCACGTCATCCAAATCAATCGTCATGGAGAAGCCCAGCGTGGCTAGAATCGCCATCTTACGTGCCGCATCAAGCCCGCCAACATCAGCGGCTGGATCAGATTCCGCAAATCCGAGCTCCTGTGCCTTCTTTAATGCTTCTGCATAGGACAGCTTCTCCTTGCACATCTTCGTCAGAATATAGTTCGTCGTCCCGTTCACAATCCCCATCATCTTCGTAATACGATCGGAGGCGAGACCGTCAGTCAAACCGCGCAAAATGGGAATGCCGCCTGCAACACTGGCCTCATAGAAAAGGTCACAGCCGTTGTTTAGCGCTACGTTTAACAGCTCAGATCCATAAACAGCCATCAAGTCCTTATTCGCCGTTACGACATGCTTCTGATTCTCTAATGCTTGAAGAATCAGCTCACGAGTCTCCTCCACTCCCCCAATCACTTCGATGATGACATCTATTTCCGGATCAAGGATTATTTCATCGCTCGAAGTAGTCAGCATTTCGGTTGGAATCGAGACATTTCGCTCTTTCTCAAGATCTTTTACAAGGATTTTCTTTATTTCTACTGGGCAGCCTACCTGATGCATTAGCTTATCCTGATGATTGCTAATGATTTTAACAACCCCTGTTCCAACTGTACCTAGTCCTAATAAACCTATAGAAATCGGCTTCACCCATACTCCCCCTTGTTCTGTCTCTATATTGCGGACAATTGTTTTTGTATAATGGACATTATAGTTGATTTCTGCCCATTATGACAACCTTAATCTTTACTGGAATAAAATCAATCTTACCTCTTTATTTCGATTTGTTCAAATATTCAAATATTTTTTCTCTTAGTTTGTATCCATTCTGGTACAGTCAACCTGCTATTTCCGTTTGGGATGCCGGCCATTTCATACCAATCATGCAACATCCGTTCATAAAGACTTGATTGTTTGGCATATTGACCAAGCTTCTCCTCAAGCATGGTTTTCTCCCCTTCTGACTGGATATAATAATACGTTTCAATCGTTTCGAAAAAATGAATGGGCAAAAGCAAGCGGGCATAAGCCATTTTGGCAGTGAATGTCGAAAAAGGGGACACTGCTTGGTACTGCCGCAAAAAGGTCAACACCCCTTGATGATACGTATTGGGCTGCTCTAAGAAGTGAGTACGGACATACTCCGCTATATCCCTTGCCCCATGGTCAAACACCCAATCCTTTGGAACTTTCCCGATTGTTTGCTGCCCCCAAGTATGCGGGGTAAAACGCGAATGACAAACGGTCCCGCCATCAATCAGCTCTGGGTCATCATCAAGCTCTGTATCGACCAAATATTGAATAGCATTTTCCGTCATGCCTGCATAGTATGGGTAAGAATCGATAAACAGTTTTTCAAAATCATTCTGCGGTTTGCTTAAGAGCTTATCTCTCCATACTTTTTCCAGCTGGTCGATGCGCGTCTCCCACATTTGTTTCCACTTGCCCATACGGCTCGAATGCTCCATCCGCGTTTGAATCGTACGACCCCTGTAGTGGAAAATAGCAAGAGCCTTACCCGGCTCATAAATGGCAGGAAGAGGAGAACTTTGAACACAAACGATAAAGGATTGTTCAGATACGCGCGTGAGGATGCTTTGCTCCCTATTCATGATTGGCAGCCATACCCCCGGTTCTCCCTGCTCATATAAATGAAGCGCCATATAATATTGTTCATCTATCTCTCGCTCATCACCTGTTGCCGTATAACTTAAATATGACTGCGCTCCGCTCTTAAACAGTTTCGCAGAGCCTGCAATAGTCTCATTCTCTACCGTCAAACCATAATTTGTATAAATCGAATCATGATCCACTTCTATCTCTCCTCTTTTCATAATCGCTTCCCATAATCCACTATATGATTCGACAAAGGGATATATGGTAATTGGCGGGCTTTCGGGCAGAATAGAACGTACATGTCCAGCTACTATGTAACGGATTAATTAATGTTAATTCATAATATGATGGAAGTCGGTGGAAAGATGAAAGGAAAGCCTATTGAAATGACGGAGAAAACGGCTCGGCAGTGGCTTAGTGAGCGCGGAGTCAGTGTGAAAGAAATTGGCGAACTAGTTCTGTATTTACAGCATAAATATCATTCTAATCTGCAGCTCGAGGAGTGCGTGGCCAATGTGGAAAGAGTCCTGTCAAAGCGGGAAGTTCAAAATGCAATCTTGACGGGAATTCAGCTAGATATACTCTCAGAAAAAGGATTGCTTGAAGAGCCCCTGCAATCAATTATCGAGACAGATGAAGGGCTGTACGGGGTTGATGAGATTCTAGCTTTATCTATCGTCAATGTGTATGGTTCGATTGGTTTCACTAATTATGGATTCATTGATAAGCAAAAACCAGGGATTCTTCAGCGGCTGAATGACAAATCTAGCGGAGAGTGCCACACCTTTCTAGATGACATCGTTGGAGCGATAGCCGCTGCTGCTTCAAGCAGACTTGCCCATCGAGCTGAAAGTACTGAATAAGATAAAAAAACGCACGCTACCTTGCTCCGGGCAAAGGTAGTGTGCGTTTTCTTAAAGATTTAAATTTCCCACTCACTAAGCGAATCAATTGCATAGGTCGGCTTCTTCTCATAACCTTCCATATGGAGCCTCGTTGTGACACCCGTGTGGACAAGTAAGGTGTCAACAC
>CAJGCH010000034.1 GCA_904501845.1 uncultured Bacillaceae bacterium
GAATCATTTAATTCCTTTGTCCCTGCTGCCAATTGGCCCGCTCCGTCGGCTACCTGTCCGGTACCGTCAACAGCCGATTGCCAGCCCTCATTCACCTGCATGGTTCCTCCAGCCACTTGCTTCGCTCCATCCGCAAGCTTGGCTATATCGCCAGATTTTGCACTAAGGGATTGATTGAGCGTCAGGCTTCCAAACGCCAATCGGCCTGCTCCGTCAGCCAATTGGCCAGACCCATCGACTGCTGTTGCCCAACCGGCATTCACTTCAGCGGTTCCTCCAGCCACTTGCTTCGCTCCATCCGCAAGCTTGGCTATATCTCCGGATTTAGCCATGAGCGATTGATTGAGCGTCCTGCTTCCGGCGACAATCTCACCCGCTCCATCCGCCAACTGGCCAGACCCCTGCACCGCTGTACCCCAACCGGCATTCACTTCAGCGTTTCCACCGGCTACTTGCTTCGCTCCATCTGCAAGCGTGGCAATTTCTCCTGATTTCGCGCTCAGAGATTGATTGAGCGTCCTGCTTCCGGCCGCTACCTGACCAGCTCCATTCGCTAGCTGGCCAGACCCCTGCACCGCTGTTTTCCAGCCCGAGTTCACTTGGGCGTTTCCAGCAGCTACTTGGTTCGCTCCATCCGCAAGCTTATTGATATCACCTGCTTTGTCTGTTAAGGAAGTGAGTAATGTTCCCGTTCCCTCTTGAAGCTTTGAAGAGCCGTCATTTAATTTCTTAGCCCCGTCAGCCCCGTCAGTGAATCCTTCCCCGACATCCCCCAAGGATGCGAAGACCGTATCAGTATAGGTCTCTGTAATCGTGTTTGAAAGCTGATTGCTGATCTTTTCGATGGCTGAATTCGTTGCCGTAGCGGCAATGAAATGCAGCCCTTCATTTTGAATATACTTTAACTCAGGTTTTTCAGGATTTTCGTCCATAACCGTTGCAACCTTCCTGGAGAAATCCTCAGGAATTTCAATTACCATATAATAATCATTATCTTTAAGTCCGCGTTGTGCTTGGCTGCTGTTTACGAATTCCCAACCTAAGTCATTGCCTTCCTTCAGTTTCGTTTCTAAGTCCGCTCCTACATTCACTTCCTTGCCATCGGTCACCGTTCCATCGTCATTATTCACCACTGCCACAGGTAAATTCGATAGATTGTCATACGGGCCCCAGCTCGGCGTGAGCATAATTAAGCCATACAAGAGCGGGACCAGCAATACTGCGATAACCGAAACCCAAAATCCCCTGCGCTGCTTGAGATCGGCAAATCTATTACCGCTGCCATTTTCGTTCATATATACCCCCAATTTGTCTGAAATATCTATATTAAGGTGGTCATGAAAGCGCTACCACTCGTATAGATGATATATATTCTGAATAGCAATTCAGATTCCTGCTAAAATGTTTAATATTCTGTAAATATTTTAGATAATTTGGCACTTTATATTTTAATATAAGTAAACTCAATAGAAATTTATAAGTATTTTTTATCAAAAAAATAATAGACCTCCCTCCTTAAATAACAGAGGCAAGGTCTATTTTCCTTTATTTCGGTCTTTCAAGAACAAATTGTTCTCCCATTTTCATATAATGATTGCCAGCAAGACGGCTAACGGCTCTTAAACCTTCAATATCAATTCTTCCATCATTATAGATGGACTCCTCAATATGATAGCGTGTTACATTACCTATGATGAGATCACAACTCGCATCATCGGCCACCTGTCCGCCTAAAGGAATCGCTTTGGCAAGTGTACATTCCAATCTCACCTTTGCATTGGTGATTCCAGGAACACGTACGGTCTCACTCTCAGCCAATTCAAAGTTTGATACTCCAAGCTCACTTACGTTTGGAGGCAGCTCTGCCGCGGTCTGATTCGCATCCTCTATATTGCTTTCATCTGTTATGTGGACAACGAACTCTCTGGAGTCCAAAATATTTTGTGATGTGTCTTTCATTTTCCCATTCTTTCTTTGCACGGAGATCGCAATCATAGGCGGACTTGCGCTTACAATCGTAAAGTAGCTGAACGGGGCAATGTTGACAGTCCCTTCATTTGAAATAGACGTAATAATTGCTATAGGACGCGGGATAATCGTACCTGTTAAAAACCTATAATTATCCCCCTCACTCATAGCCAATGGATCTAAGGAAATCAAGCTAACACCTCCATCAAAATCTTTTCTTGAACCAGCTAGAAGCAGCATCTATCTCCCCTAATGTGAGCTGGTGCCCGTAATTCTCCCAATGAATCGTGACATCAGCGCTCTTTCCTGCAAGCATCCGCTCCAGTTCTCCCGTTTCCTCAGGAGGGCAAATCGGGTCATTCTTCCCTGCTCCAATAAAGACGGGGAGATGAGGCATACTAGGCAACTTTATATCTCTGAGAGGAACCATGGGGTGGAACAATATGGCTCCAGCCAGCACTTCTTCATAGTGGAATAATAGACTGCCAGCAATGTTTGCTCCATTGGAATAACCAACTGCTACCACATTCTCTCGATCAAACCCGTATTTAATGGCTGCTTCATCCAGGTAATCCCGGAGCTCCTTTGTCCGATACCTTAAGTCCTCTTCATCAAATACTCCTTCGGCGAGCCTTCTAAAAAAGCGCGGCATTCCATTCTCAAGGACATTCCCTCTCACGCTTAAAACAGAAGATTCAGGTGAAATCCGCTCCGCAATCGGTACTAAGTCCATTTCCGTTCCGCCTGTTCCATGAAGCATGAAAAGCGTTGGCGCCTTCTCGTTTTTCCCTTTAGAAAAATAATTAATCATGGCTCTACACCATCCCTATATAAGACGTATATCTCGAATTCAGTATAATAGATTATTAGATTATTTACAAAAATGAATAATTAGCTCGCCTCATCAGAAATTCTGGCAGCTCAAGAAACAAGAAAAATATAGCAATATGCAGGTCATTTTTAGGATAATGATTTATTTCTAAACCATATAAGCTAAGTTTTTTTCCTATGACGGACATATATATCGTGAAAGTAACAAATTATTATAAAGATGAGATTTTTTGCTCATAGTAAAAGGGGAGGGTCTAAACAGAATGAGAGTTACGCGCACGCAACGATACAAGAAAATGAAAAAGAAAAAAGTATTTAGAAGAGGCTTCATGAATATCGGAGTACTATTTGTAGTTGCAATCTGCCTGTATTCAGTCTACCCATTATCGAACTGGGGAGAAAACTTTTCCTGGGCAAGTGAGTCTTCGAGTTCTGATTCAGCTGCCACCTCTTCTCTAGCCGCATCATCCAACCAGGTTACATATAAAGAAGCACAAGGTAAAGTCACCGGAATCGCGGAACAGCATACAATCGAAGTGGATATAGATGGCAAAGTTACGGCCTTTCATTGCCAGGGAAACAGTAAATGTGAGACTCTCATAAAGGAGCTTGCTATTGATGATGCCATTGTTCTCTATTATTCACCAGACAAGAATGGACAAAACCAGATTATGGACATGGCTGTTATTTATACACCAAAAAAAGGCGATTTGGTCCAATACATAGAAGCTACCTATTCAGGGATGGCAGATTCACATACGATCGAGGTAACATTGCCCAAACAAATATCCGCAGCCTATCAGCTAAGAGGGTCTCTCTTAAAGGAAAACATTAATGAGAAATTTAAGAGCGGGGACCGCGTCCTTCTGACGGGCATTAAGACAGAGGATGGAATAATCATCTGGAACATGGAAAAACCACAGAATTAACTTCAATCGACAATATAAGAAAGCAGGCTTCCTCTATTTTAGGATGATCTGCTTTTTTCATGCAGCTACATCCTGATTTTAGCGCAGCAATTCAAAAAGAGTGCCATTGGCACTCTTTCCTTCTGTTATCGTCTGATTTTGCGAATCTCCGCAAGGTTGGCCGCCGCCTGGCTTAAATCATCGAAAATAAGGATTTTCTCCTTATAGCGCTGTGGCAGCTGTTCATAGCCTACCTCAACTCCCTTAAGCCCGCAGGCAATGGCAGCAACCGTATCTGTGTCATGCCCTTTATTGGCTGCAGCCACGGCTACCTCTTCAAAGGTTTTCATATGGGACAGGAAGTATACGACCCATTTCATAGTATGTACGACAAATCCGTCCGGCGGGCAATCTGGTTCATTAGTCAGTGCGTCTTCATAAATCGTACCCGCTATTTCATCACGGAGAGAAGCTTCTAAATCATCCCCCTTTAATAAACGAGCGGCAATTCGGTTATAGATTAAACAAGCTTCCGCGGCCAGATCATCATAATGTGTCATCTTGGATTGGCGAATAGTCAGCTCCTCTAATTCCTGCAGGTCTGAATAGGCAAGCGCAATCGGCAAGCATCTCATTAAAGAACCATTTCCGGCGCTCTTCTCGCTCAATTGATAATGAACATCCTTAGCCGCTTTCTCCCAGTTACCCGTGAACGTGGTCAGTACCTGGCTGATAATAATACCAACATCTTTTGGCTTTTGGTTGTACCACTTCAGGAATTCTTCCCCGATGTGCAAAATAGGATCATCAGGGGATGTAATAATTCCCTTGGTGACACACATTGTCATGGCCGTATCATCCGTCACCTCACCGGGCTTTAAGTGCCATACCCCTCCGCCGATAATATCGGTTAGCTGCCCATATTTATTCTTGATTTCCTGTTCAGACATGAATTCAGTTGTGCCACCCAGGGCATCTCCTATCGCAACACCAAATAAACCGCCTTTAATTTTATCAAGCATTTGCTGCACCTCTTTTATTTTCGACTAACTATTATTTTAACATAGTTAATGACTAAAGAAATGCACCTGATCTTACAGCTGGCGTGAGGCTGCAATATGCTCCCTTACATCTCCTCCCATTACTTTTTTATTATACAAATGGCAGGCAACGAAATGACCTGTATGAACCTCCTGCCATTCAGGTTTTTTCAGGCTGCAGGCTTCCATTGCATAAGGACATCTCGTACGAAAAACGCATCCGCTCGGCGGGTTAGTCGGACTCGGGATTTCTCCTTTCAGCAAGGTTCTCTCCCGCGCATCCTCTACATCAGGGTCTGGAATGGGAATCGCACCGAGAAGTGCCTCAGTATATGGATGCAAAGGGTTCGCATACAGTTCCCTGCTCTCCGTCATTTCCACCAAATGACCTAAATACATGACACCGATTCGATCGGCCAAATGCTTAACCATGGCCAGATCATGGGCAATAAACAAATAGGTCAGCCCCTTCTCCGTCTGCAGCTTTTTCAGGAGATTCACGACCTGTGCTTGAACAGAGACATCGAGGGCAGATATCGGTTCATCGGCAATGATGAAATCCGGGTCTAAGGCAAGCGCCCGCGCGATGCCAATTCTCTGCCTCTGCCCGCCGCTGAATTCATGCGGATACCTATTGGCATGGTCCCGGCTTAAGCCGACATCCTCCAAAAGCTCGATAACCCGGTTCATCCGTTCTTTCTTATTCGGATAAAGTTTATGGACCTCTATTGGCTCTGAGATAATTTCCATCACAGTGGAACGCGGATTCAAGGAGGCATACGGATCCTGAAAGATCATTTGCATATCTTTATGAAAGGCCGCTCTCTCTTTATTCCTTAAAGATGCTGTATCCTTGCCCTTGAATAGAATCTGACCGTCTGTCTGCTGATACAAGCCAATTATCGTTCTGCCTAACGTCGATTTACCGCAGCCTGATTCGCCCACTAAGCCGACTGATTCGCCCTTTGCAATGTGAAGGCTAATACCATCAACCGCTTTGACCGTTTCCTTTTTGCCAATCGGGAAATGCTTTTTCACCCCAACAAGCTCAAGCAATCTATCCTCTTTCATTCATCTCTCCCCCGATTCCATATGGTACCGGCGGGCACAGCAAAGTTCTTTCTCATAAATCGTCCCCTTAAGCTTTATGCTCTCAATCGTTTTTCCTGTCTTAGGGGAATGAAGCAGCCTGCCGTCACCCTGATAAATACCGACGTGATGGATGGTTCCCATCCCTTCTTCATAAGCAAAAAACAAAAGGTCACCAGGCATAATGGCATCGAGTGCCACCTCTCTTCCCCCCTTCGCCTGATCTCCTGCATCACGGGCGATGGGGTATCCATTCGCTTTTAGCATCGTGTAGGCAAAGCCGGAGCAATCATAGCCATAGCTGCTCACACCGCCCCATAAATAGGGGAGTCCAAGAAATCGTTCAGCCGCTTGGCAAATATCCTTGCCTGATTTTTGCGGCAGCCTTTCACCTTCTTTGATGAGAACCACATCATCCTTATGCAATATTCCGATACCAAGAGGAGTCTGCACTTTTACGTCCTCACCGCTGCCATCCAGGAGGGGCAGCACGGTTTGATAACACAGCGGTATGGTTGACTCCATTCCCTCAATCTTAATCAGCGCCATCTTACTTTGGATGACAGCCTTCCCTCTTACTCCAGCATCCTTTTGTATGTCCCGCAGCTGCCCTGCTGGGACCCAGCCCGGATAGCCTCTGCTATCCTTTGACGAGGATTGGCTCGGTGCAAGGATGGATGCCCATTCTCCCTCCATCCCAGTAACGATTACTTTTTCGCCAAATAAAATTTGAGTCTGGACCCGGTTGGCATCATGCAAATCCAATAGATCAGATAGGGACATCGACATCAGCCACTCTGAGATTCTAGCCGGATTGCTTGTGGCCGGATGATCCTCCTCTCTCGGAGAATGCTTGGATGTCCATACCGTTGCGACAGATACGGCTATTTGCATCATTTTCTCCTCCATCTAATCCCCTCCTTCAATGCGTTTGAACGGCCACGGCCTTGATGCCAAGACCTTTTTCATTCGGCAATGAAATTTTGTTTGCTTGATAGCTTAATCCGCCCTCCAGGATATTTTTTGACAGCATTAAAGGCGCATCAAAATCAAAGCGGGTGATGTTTTTCTTGCTTGCCGCGAAATGAGCAGCAGCCGTGATGCCAAGATGTGTTTCAATCATGCTTCCTACCATGCATTCCATACCGGCCGTCTCTGCCAGCTGATTAATAATCTGAGCCTGATAGATTCCCCCTGCCTTCATAAGCTTGATGTTGATCAAATCAGCCGCACGCATTCTGATGACGTCCATTGCCTGCTTTGGGGAAAATACCGCTTCATCGGCCATGATTAAGGTATCTACATGATCGGCCACTTTTTTCAGCCCGTATAAATCCATTGCTTTTACCGGCTGTTCCACCAGCTCAATGCCAAGTCCCTCGTCCTCCATCTGGCGGATTGCCTTGATGGCATCTTTAGCGGACCAGCCTTGATTGGCGTCAAGCCTTATTCGTATGTCCTGCCCTGCTCGTTTCCTGATCTCTTTCACCCGCTTGATATCATCCTCTATTTCACCGATGCCGACTTTAACCTTTAAGACAGAAAAACCTTGTTCAACATACTGCCCTGCATCATCACCCATCTCCTCTGGACTATTCACGCTGACGGTCATATTCGTCTCAAGCTCCCCGCATGCTCCGCCCAAATATTCATATAAAGGAAGTTTGCTAAACTGGGAAAGGCAATCATAAACAGCCATATCAAGTGCTGCCTTGGCGCTTGTATTGCCAACCATCACTCTGGCAAGCTCCGGCAGCACCTCCTCATAGAATAAGAGATTACGCCCCATCAAAAACGGACCAAGGTATTCCTTTATTGCTGTCTCTATGGATGGGAGCGAATCCCCCGTAATGGCAACCGTCGCTGGCGCCTCTCCCCAACCGCTAATCCCATTATCACAATCGAGACGGACGAGGAGTGAATCTGCTGACAGCACGGTACGAATAGCCGTTTTAAACGGCTTGATGAGCGGTACTGACACGATGAATGTTTCAATATTTGTTACGTTCATTTGCTACCCCGCTTTCTACCATCAGCATCTTGGAAGTGGTGTCAATAGTGGCCGATGTGCCTAGCGGTATAGCAAAATGCGGATCACAATGGCCAATCATAAAACCGCTCATGGCAGGCTTCCCAATCAATGCAGCATAATGGTTCAGCACCTCTTCAAGCGTCAATGTTTTGGCTCGCTCTGGTTCCCCATCTGAGAAATCGCCAATTACAAGCCCCGCAATTTTTTGCAGCTTTCCTGCATTCCAGAGCTGGTTCAAATAACGGTCGATATTTCGCGGTTCTTCATGCACATCCTCTATAAACAGAATTTTCCCATCGGTATCAAGCTCATTTTTCGTCCCGAGGGAAGAGGTGATCAGACATAGGTTTCCGCCGACAAGCTCACCTTCTGCCTTCCCTTCCACCAAGACGTCAAGTTCATTTAGCGCCTCTGTATAACAGAGTTTGTCTCCGCTGAATAATTGTTTAAACGAATGCTTCGTTTGCGAATGAACTTCCTTTTTTCCTATATCACTCGCTAGCATCGGACCATGAAATGTGACCAGTCCAGCACGCTGCCTGATTGCTGTGTGAAGATAGGTAATATCGCTGTAACCCCAAAATATCTTTGGATTCCTTCTAATGGCGTCATAATCAAGCATATCCGCAATTCGTGCCGTACCATATCCGCCGCATGCGCAAAAAACAGCCCTGATATCCGGGTCCAGGAACATGTCCATTACATCATCTGCCCGCTCCTCATCCCTTCCGGCCAAATATCCGTATTGATTTTCAATCCTCTTGCCAAAGACAAGCTCAAGCCCCAATGTCTCTTCAAAAAATGGAACCGCCTTTTTTAAATTGGCTAAATCCGGAGGACTGGCAGGTGCAATAATTCCCGCCTTATCTCCTCTTTTAAGCTTTTCTGGTCTTACCGCCATTGTACACACTCCCGCCTTTTGAAAAGGATGTTCTCCCCTGAACATCCTTTTCATATGCTAGATTCTATTTAATTGTATTCCTGGCCATCTTGTCTTTACGCTTACTTTTTATCCGCCCATTTCAGCTCCAAATATCCGACTGGGTGGCGGACAATATCCTTGACACCATCTGCTTGCAAGTATAATTGATTGTAGAAGTGAATCGGGATAATCGGCATTTCTCCCATCAGGATTTGTTCAGCCTCATACATCAATTCATAGCGCTTTTCTTCATTACTTTCGAGCTTCGCTTCCTTAATCAAAGAATCGTACTTTTCGCTGCTCCAGCCTGTCCGGTTCATCGAATGGCCTGTTTGGAAGTTTTCAAGAAAGTTGATAGGGTCCGCATAGTCTGCCAGGAAGGAGCTTCTCGAGAATTGCAGCTTGAGGGCTTTTTGGTCTTCCGCAAAGACATTGGATTCCAAATTGGCCAGCTTCACATCAACCCCAAGATTTTCTTTATACATTTGCTGGAGAGCCTCTGCAATTTTCTTATGAGTATCGTCCCCAGTGCTGTAGGTTAGAGTGACTTCCGGAAGCTTATCATAGCTTTCTTCCTCAAGCCCTTTTGCGAGCAATTCCTTTGCTTTGTTTACATCCGTTACAATCAAGTCCCCATTCGTCTCCCTGAAATCCTTGCCCGATGGGTCGTTAAACCCTGGAGCCACAAAACCATAAGCTGGCTCCTCCTCATTCTTCGTTACATAATCAACCAGCTGACTCTGATCTGTCGCCATGGCAAAAGCTTTGCGGATATTGATGTTTTGGAATGGCTCCTCCTCTACGTTAAACCGGAAGAAATACAGACCAGCTTGCTCTTCAATCTTTACTTTGTCCTCCTTCATTAATTGGTCAGTCATCTCAGGCGGCACATCAGAGGTATCAAGCTCCCCATTCGTATACATCTGATATTCTGTCGTCGTATCATTGACCATTGCCCAGTTCACTTTGTCTAGCTTCACAGAATCAGCATCCCAATATTCAGGATTCTTCTCCATAATCATATGGCTATCATGCTTCCACTCAGACAGAGTAAATGGACCGTTTCCAACGAAGCTATCCGCTTCAGCAAACCATTCCGGATTTTCTTTTGCGACCTTCTCATTAATCGGGAAGAAGGCCGGGTTTGTAATGACACTTAGAAAGTAAGCTTGCGGGCTCTTCAAAGTCACTTTGAAGGTTTTATCGTCTACCGCTTCAACCCTCACGTCATCTGCGGTTCCTTTTTCCGTGTTAAATTCCTCTCCACCCTCAATGAAATAGCCAAGAAAAGCTGCACCAGATGCGGTTTTCGGGTCTAAGAGCCGTTTCCATGCATAGACAAAATCCGAAGCGATCAAATCATCACCATTGGACCATTTTGCATCCTCCCGAATATGGAAGGTGTATTCCTTCCCATCTTCTGACACATCCCAGCTTTCTGCCACAGCCGGCTCTGGCTCATGATTCTTGCCAAGCCTCGTCAACCCTTCCATCAAATTGTTGAGTGCGTTCCATGAAACTGCATTAAAGCCAATTGGCGGGTCAAAGGATGTGGGCTCCTCCCCATTATTTAGATAAAGCACCTTTTCATCACTAGCTTGATTGCCTTTGCCCTCATTACCCGATTCCTTTGTCGCTGTACAAGCTGCACTAAAAATGACCAAAACCAGCATGCTCAATACGGAAATTATCTTTTTCATCCTTCTCCCCCTAAAAATTAGTAATTGTGCTCTTTTCAGCCGTGCTACTCCCTCTCCCTGCTCTTTCATCCTCCAGCCAGCAATTTACGAAATGGGCATCCTGAATATGCGTTTTTTCAGGATCCAATCTTGCACATACTTCCATGGCATGGTCACATCTCGCCGTAAAGGGGCATCCTTTTGGAGGGGCAAATAAATCAGGCGGTGTACCAGGAATCGGAACCAGGTCCCCTTCTTCCCGGTCAAGCCTCGGAACGGATTGGAGGAGACCTTTTGTGTACGGATGGCGGGCTTGATAGAATATATCCCTTCTTCCGCCAGTCTCAGCGATCTTTCCGGCATACATGACCGCAATCCGGTCCGCCACTTGCGCAACCACACCTAAATCATGCGTGATTAAGATAATCGAAACACCCGTCTGCTTTTGAATTTTTCGAAAGAGATCGAGAATTTGGGCTTGAATGGTTACGTCCAAGGCCGTTGTCGGCTCATCCGCTATCAATATATCAGGCTCGCAAATCAGGGCCATGGCAATGACAATTCTCTGCCTCATCCCTCCGCTGAACTGATGCGGGTATTGTTTGTATCGTATATCCGGGTTGGCGATTCCGACCATCTTCAGATACTCAAGACCCTTCGCTTTAGCGGAAGATTTTGATAACCTCTGATGCTGCATAAGACCTTCCGTAATTTGTTCGCCAATGGTAATCGTCGGATTCAATGCAGTCATCGGATCCTGAAAAATCATTGAAATATCAACACCGCGTATCTTCCTTAAATCAGCTTCCTTCAATTTCGCCAAATCCCTGCCGCCATAGAGTATTTGTCCTTTTGTGATGCGGCCATGCGGAGCTGGGATGAGTCCCATGATGCTCTGGGAGGTGACACTTTTCCCGCACCCGGATTCGCCTACAATCGCCAAGGTCTCTCCTCGATGAAGGCTGAATGACACACCTCGTACAGCATGCACGGCCCCGCCATAGGTCGAAAATTGAACATGCAGGTCATGTATCTGCAGCACTTTTTCCATAACATTACCTCCTAAGCTTCGGATCGAGCGCATCCTGAAGTCCATCACCTACAACATTAAAGGCAAACATCGTCAAGGAGATGAACAAGGCAGGAAAGAATAACCGCCACCAATAACCGCTTAATATGACGCCTAATGCATCATTCAGCATTCCTCCCCAGCTCGCATGCGGAGCCTGGATACCTAGACCCAGGAAGCTCAGGAAGGCTTCCGCAAAAATGGCCGACGGAATGGTTAAAGTCAGTTGGACAATGATAGGTCCCATAGCATTTGGCAATAGATTCTGGCGGATGATTCGCCTCGTCTTCGTCCCGAATGTCTTTGATGCAAGCACGAATTCATAGTTCTTGATTTGGAGCACTTGGCCGCGCACGATGCGGGCCATCCCAATCCACCCTGTCACAGACAGGGCGATAATGATGGTGAATAAGCCGGGTCCCATCACGACTGCTAAAAGAATGACAAGTAATAAGTACGGCAATCCATATAGCACCTCAATGACCCTAATCATCCCATTGTCTGTCCTTCCGCCTTTATAACCGGCGATGCCTCCATATATAACCCCGATGAAGAAATCAATCATGGCTGCCATGATTCCCACAAACAAAGAGACACGCGCCCCATACCAAGTTCTCGCGAACACATCGCGGCCAAGGTCATCGGTACCAAACCAGTATTCAGAGGAAGGCGGCAGGTTCTGATTCATGATGGACTGTTCTTCAATGGAATTGGGCGAGAGGGAAGGACCGATGATGGCCATGATGATAAGGAATGCAAGGAATACCAAACCAGCCATCGCAAGCCTGTTCTGCCGAAGCATTTGCCATGAGTCCTGCCAATAAGTCCTGCTCGGACGAACAACGGCTTCTGCATCCATATCAGACCGGTCAAGCGGCCTAAACCACTCATCCGGTATTTCTTTTTGTTGCTTGGATTTCACACGCAAAACAAGCTCACCCCTCTTTCTTATTCAAGTTGATACGGGGGTCAAGAATTCCATAAGCGATATCCACCAGGAATAGCATGATGATGAGGACAGAGCTGTAAAAAACGGTTGTTCCCATAATCACGGGATAATCACGATTATTGATGCTTTCGATGAAATACTTGCCCATTCCAGGTATCGCGAAGATTTTTTCAATGACGAATGTTCCCGTCAAAATACTGGCAGCCAGTGTGCCAAGAACGGTCACCACCGGCAGCAAGGCATTGCGAAGAGCATGCTTAAACACAATTTTCGCTGGACTTAACCCCTTTGCCTTTGCCGTCCGTATGTAATCCTGGGTTAGTACCTCAAGCATACTCGAGCGCGTCAGTCTGGCAATGATGGCCATCGGTCCTGTCGCAAGCGCAAATGTCGGCAATATCATATGGCGCCAGCTCGTCCAGGTAGCAGCTGGGAGCCAGCCTGCATTTACGGCAAAAACCTGAATGAATAGTGTCGCTAATACAAAGTTTGGGATCGATATCCCTAAGACGGCAATTGTCATCGCCAAATAATCAATGATGCCATTCCTTCTCAGAGCGGCAATGACACCAAGGGTAATCCCTGAAACAATAGCTAAAGCAAGAGTATAAAGACCAAGTTCCAAAGAGACCGGGAACCCCCAGGAAATCATATCATTCACCGTTTGCGAAGACTTTTTGATGGATGGGCCAAAATCCAAAGTAACAACAGACTTTAGATAATTAACATATTGAACAGCCAGTGGTTCATCCAGTTTATAATAGGCGATTAAATTGCGCTGTACCGCTTCATTGGTCGTCCTTTCTTCATTAAAAGGCGACCCGGGAACGGCGTGCATCAAAAAGAATGTGCCGGTAATAATCAGCCATAAGGTGAGAAGCATGGAGACAAGGCGGCGGATAATAAAAGTGTTCAGATTCGTTACCTCCTCCCTAAGAAAACGTCGTGCGCATCGCCAATTCTGTCATCACAAGCATGGCCTGATAGGCCTGCAGGATATCTTCCGCCTCAAATTTGACGATTGTCGTTCCTTCAATCAATTCGGTCCCAGGCATCAGGTTCGCCCACTCCGCTTGCCCGTAATTGACAAATTCAATTCGAAGCACTGGCCGTTTCGGCGGAACCAATGGCTTGACTAGCGACCGGTTCTTTATAGCCTCACTTGCCGCTTCTGCCAGCAAAAGCTTTGATTTGGCAGGAGTGAGTGTTTTCGCAGCCGATCTCGAAATAGCCGTTTTTACCGCTACAGTTGTGACATTGTCAATCAGCCTGCTTGCTTCAAGAGCAGCCTGGTCATCCCCAGCTACCATCAACACCGGGACACCAAAATGGCCAGCTACATATGCATTAAAGCCAAGTTCTCCGATGGGTTTGTCATTTATGTACATATTGCGAACACCAAAAATCATGGTATGTGTTAGAACACCAGGCATAGATGCCCTGGCATGATAGCCGGCAAAGATAACCCCATCAAAGGATGAATCCAATCCTTGCATCATGGAGTACGGTTTAACATCACCTGTGATCAGCTGTGTATCAGGATGCAAAAGCTCCACGAGAAGATTGTTCATCTTGCTATGGCTGTCATTGACAATCACATCCTTACTCCCATTCAAAAACAGACTGGATATAATGGCGTTTGCCTCCTCTGTCATGATGCGCCGGCTTCGCTCATAATTATGCAATTCCGAGGATACATGAGTATGATCCACAAGCCCTGTTATCCCCTCCATATCCACTGACATATAAATCCGCATCTTCTTCACTCCATTAGTTATTTTTTGAATTATCTAACAATTATAGTTCATGATACATTTTTTTACAATTGCAAATCGGACTATTTTCACAAATGGTCCGATGAAAATCCATTCCCACTCACAATGATTGCATGGAAATAAATCCCTTTGTTATGATGTTCCTATCAAAGAAAGGAGAGCATAAAATGAACAAACTTATTTTCACCCTTGCATTCCTATTCATGTTCGTTCTGATAAGCGCTTGTTCGAATTCTGCTCCTGAGGAAGAAAGTCATGAAATGGATCATTCCACCATGGAGCATTCCAGTTCTGGCGCCGTGCCTGAAGATATCACCATAAGTGAAAATCCAGCCTTTCCGCCTGGCAGCAAGGCCATCCTGAATGATGGGCATATGGATGGGATGAAAGGAGCAGAAGCCACAATCGTCGGGGCATATGAAACAAACGCTTATGCCATAACCTATACTCCGACAAATGGCGGAGAAAAAGTGGAGAATCATAAATGGGTCGTACAGGAAGAAATTGATGAGGCAAAAGGAGACGAAGCCCTTGACCCTGGAACCGAGGTAACCATTACCGCCGACCATATGGAAGGAATGGTGGGCGCCACTGGTGTCATTAACTCCGTCGAAAATACGACCGTCTATATGATTGATTACACACCAACAGACGGCGGCGACAAGGTCATAAACCATAAATGGGTAACCGAAGAGGAGCTGTCGGATAAGGAATAAAGGCCATACAAAAAAGGGAATCCCTCTTTTATCTCGGGCATTCCCTTATTTCTCCATATTGAATACGTCTGGCCTTTTAAAAAGTCAGGAGGTTCCTTCCCGTTTCCAAGCAGCTTCAGCCGCCTCTTCATCCGACTGATACTCTGAATAATGATCGACATCAATCGCATAAATTGGCCTGCGTTTCACTTCCTTGAAAATCTTTCCGATATATTCACCGACAACCCCGATGCCGATCAGCTGCAAGCCGCCAATAATCCATAAGGAAATCATAATCGATGTCCATCCGGACTGAGTATTGCCAAGCCATTTTTGCAGCAAGGCATAACCACCAGCAAGAATGCTTGCCAGCAAGGTAATAAACCCTAGGTAGGTCACAAACCGGATTGGTGCGACACTGAAGCTCGTAATCCCATCAAAGGCAAAGGAAAGCATTTTTTTCAGCGGATATTTAGAGATACCCAGCTCCCTCTCTTTTCTTTCATAAAAGACTTTCGTTTGCGAGAATCCAATTAAGGGAATCATCCCGCGCAGGAAGAGGTTTCTTTCCTTATACTTCAGCAATTCTCTCAGCGCCCTCTTGCTCATCAGCCGATAATCGGCATGGTTTGGTATCAGCCTGATGCCCAGTTTGCCCATCAGCCGATAAAAAGCAAGAGCGGTATTCCGTTTGAAAAATGTATCACTCTGGCGCTTATCCCTGACCCCATACACAATGTCATAGCCGTCATTATATTTTTCAACCATCGTACGAATGACGGATATGTCATCCTGCAGGTCAGCGTCAATGGAAATGACGCAATCTGATTGTCTTTGGGCAGCCTCAAGACCTGCCAAAAGGGCATTTTGGTGGCCAACGTTCCCTGCCAATTTAATCCCTCTGACTAAATGATTTTGCATGCTCTCCACTTGAATCAGGTTCCACGTATGGTCCTTGCTCCCATCATCGACAAGCAGGATATTGCTGTTAGTGGACACTAGCTTTAGCTCCATCAGCTCCAGGAGGACAGCGGTAAGCTCGTCCATCGTTTTCGGCAAAATCTCTTCCTCGTTGTAGCATGGCACGATAATCGTCAAAACGGGCATTTTCATCTCACGTTCGCTCCTTTAGACGGCATGGTATAAATAAATTCTCCAAGCAGAATCCTCATGATCAAAGACCTCAAGCAGCTCTAGCCCATTTGCGGACGCATTCAGGATGGGCACGCTTGAGAAGAGATACTCCCCGCCCATCTCCTTGAACACCTCTGTATTCAGCTCGAGCTCGCGGATTTTCTTCTTAGAATTCTTGCCATAATCATATTTCTTCCCAAGTTCATCGACAAAAATGTAGCATCGGCCGCCCCAATTATCGAAATAGTTCTTGAGCCTTTTGTTCTTATCCAGCTCTGCATCGATGATTTCTCGAAAACGATGCTTATACGAAAGCGGATAATAATTATTGTACGTATCAAGCGTGTAGAAACCATTAAACTGCGAGATGGCGGGATGAAGACCGATACTTGCTACTCGATAAGAATCCTTTGGTCTCCCGATAAAGTCATCAATCGCATTAAACTGCTCCTCGGCGTAAAACTCCTTAAATGAGGGAGTGCCCCTTTTTCCGTAATACACCTCCGGGTTGCCCAGGAACAAGATGAACAATTGGGCTATCATGGCTATTTTGGCCAATTGCCGCCATTTCATTCCGGCCTTCCACATCAGTCGGCAGGATAAGGCAAACAGTAAATACAGCACAAGCGGACGCAGGAAATGAAAGCGGGCGAAATTAAAGGCATTCAACAAGGAGATCCGTTCCTTCAAATAATCCCAGCCCTCATAAAACCAGAAAGCATACCAAGCGGAGAGGACAAAGTTAAGCACAAACAGGAATAAGAAAGTTTTCTCACTCTTCCATCGCTTATCGCGAAAGATGAACCAGAGAGCCAAAAAGGATAAAGGCAGGATGATAAACTGATGCAAGGTGA
>CAJGCH010000035.1 GCA_904501845.1 uncultured Bacillaceae bacterium
AGTATGGGAGGATTCCTGTTGGTCGACCATGAAAATGAGGCGGTTGTAGGCCTTGAAATTAATGCTAATCATATTAAAAGCAAGCGCGAAGGAGTCGTTACAGCTACAGGGTCGGTTCTGCACAGGGGCAAGAAAACACAAATTTGGGAGATTCGCATTACGGATGAAGATAATGAATTAGTCTGCATCAGCCGCTGCACACTTGCGGTGATTCAGGTGAAGAAATAAAGAAAAAATCACTCCTCTATCGAGGGGTGATTTTTCTTTATCAAGATAATCGAGGCTATTATAAGAGCGTATGCTTAGACAAAAAACTGCAGACATAGCCTGAGATTACCATGTATCTATTTCATTCTTTATTTTCAGCTGCTTGTTTGGCTTTTTTCATATCATCTCTCACCGTCATTTTTGACAGCTTGACACCTGTGTTGTAGGCTGCCCGGCTAATCAAATGCCCGGCAACAGGTGCGGTCATAAAAATAAAGATGACAGCTAAGAGAATTCGAGAATTAAAATGCCCTTTGACAACCCAAAAATAAAGGAAGGTCCCAATCAAGACAAAGCTTACGGCCAAGGTAGATGTCTTTGATGCAGCATGGCTTCTTGTATATACATCCGGCAAGCGCAAGATTCCTAAAGCAGAAATGACCGCCAAGCATGAACCGATAACAACGATGCCGATGAATAAATAACTATAGATCTCGTTCATTTTCGATGATTTCTCCTTTCTCCAGGAATTTAGAAAAAGCAACTGTTCCGGTGAAGGAGAGGATACCGATCAGCAAAATAACCTCAAGGAACATGGATGTATCCAGAAGAATGGACAGGACTGCAATCATGCAAATCAAGTTTGTACCGATGGAATCGAGCGCTATAACGCGGTCAGGAGTGCTTGGTCCCTTAATTACTCGGTATACAAGAATGCCCATGGAGATGGTAATGCACAATAATGCTAATTGCAGCATGAAATTTAGCATTACTCACTCACCTCCTTAATAACTTGTTCAAATGAATTCCGTATTCCGTCTATCATTTCATTAATCTCTCTGATATTCAGCGCATGTATATACAATGTCTTATTATCGGGAGATATATCCATTACCAATGTTCCTGGTGTTAACGTAATCATGATAGAAAGAAGGGTGATTTCCCAATCTTTTTTTAAGCTTGTTTCATACGTAAAGATCCCTGGTGTCAATTCGAGTTTAGGACGAAGGATGGTCTTGAAGACGTCCAAGTTAGCGATAATTAACTCTCTGCTGAAAATTAAAATCAGCTTGACAACAGAGACAACCTTACGCAAGTAAAAGGGAGTATCGAAGAATCTCCTGAACAGGTAAAGGATAATCGCGCCGAGCAAATAACCGATAACAAAGGATGAGCCCGTCGCAGATGTGCTAAGGAACATCCAGGTTAAAGCCAAAATCATGTTTAATATAATTTGATAGGACATGTCGTCATCCCTCCTTAAGCACAGCTTGGATATAGTCTGAAGGGTTCATTAATACCTGAACAGCATCTGAGACATATGTGTAAACAGCCTCAGTACCAATGCCATACGCAATGGAGACAGCAATCAGAATCCCGATTGGCAGCATTAAGAAGCGATTGTCTTTTTTCTGTTCAGGGGCGAGGTCATACTCCTTCTTCTCTCCCCAAAAGGCATAGATGAAGATTCTCATAACAGAGTACAGGACGATTAAGCTTGAGAAGAGGACGATAATTCCTCCTGCATAATGGCCTGCTTTAAACGCTCCCTGAATGATCATCAATTTTCCGGCAAAGCCGCTGAACGGCGGAACGCCGGCAAGTGAAATGGCAGCGATGAAGAACATCCAGCCAAGCAATGGATTATGGTGCATGAGACCGCCCATGCGCTTAATATTGCTGGTGCCGGTTTTGGCAATCATCACCCCAATAAGAAGGAAGAGGGCTGATTTAATTAGCATGTCATGCAAGGTGTACATCACTGAACCCGCGATAGCCTCTGTATTCATGACAGAGATGCCAAACAGGATAACTCCAATCGCAACCACGATATTGTAAATAATGATTTTCTTCACATCCATATATGCCATGACACCGATGCAGCCAAAGATAATGGTCAAGATGGACAAGTACAGCATGATTGAATGGGTGTATTCAGGCTGATGGTAGAAAAGAGTCGTAAAGGTACGAAGGATGGAGTAAATCCCTACCTTTGTCAATAAAGCGCCGAATAAGGCAAGTATCGGGATCGGAGGTGCATAGTAGGACCCTGGCATCCACACATAAAGCGGGAAGATGGCACCTTTTAAGCCGAATACAACCAAGAACAGGATAGCGATGGCCGTAATGATGGCCGGCTGTTCAACCTCAGCAATTCTCTGCGATAGGTCCGCGATATTCAGGGTTCCGACGACAGAATATAGTAAGGCAACCGCGACAACGAACAATGCAGAGGCAATGACGTTAACAAGCAAATATTTAATCGTTTCCCGCAATTGAATCTTTGTTCCGCCAATGACGAGAAGTACATAAGAAGACATTAGCATGACTTCAAAAAAGACGAATAAATTGAAGATATCGCCGGTTAAGAAGGCTCCATTCACCCCGACAATGAGGAACTGAACGAGCGGGTAGTAGAAGAACTTCTCCCGGTCTGCATCAATGTGTTTGAACGAATAAATCAAAACGGAAAAGACAATGATGGATGTGACGAGCACGAGCAAGGCAGATAGCATATCAGCTACAATACTTATGCCGAATGGAGCATCCCAATTGCTTGCTTGCAATACTTGTATTCCGTCTGTTTTTACTTCAATGACAAGGGTGAAGGCAATCACGATTGAAATGATGGCCGAAATTAGAGAAACAATCCTTTGTACATTGACCTTGCGGGTAAGGAATATCAAGAAGATTCCCGTCAGCAAGGGAATCAATATTGGTAATATGACAAAATTATTCATAGGACTTATTTCCTCTCAACTCATCCATATTATCTGTTCCAAGTTCCTGGTACGAACGATAAGCAAGTACGAGGAAGAAGGATGTTACCCCGAAGCTAATAACAATGGCTGTCAGAATTAAAGCCTGTGGAAGCGGGTCCACATATGAATTCGCATTCTCACTCAAAATTGGGACAGCTCCTTGTTTCAATCCGCCCATTGTCAAGATTAACAGATGCGCGGCATGGCTTAAGAGTCCGGTTCCAACGATGATGCGCAGCAAGCTTTTAGATAAAACCAAGTACGTAGCGATCGTAAACAATATACCGATAACAACAGACATTAAGATTTCCATTATTCACTCTCCCCAATCGTTTGGATAATGGTCATCGTCACGCCAATTACGACCAAGTAAACACCTGTATCAAAAAGGACGGCCGTATGAAGGGAAGTGTGACCAAATAGCGGCAGGTCGAAATATTCAAAGGCGTGCGTCAGGAAAGGAGCATCAAAGAATAATGCACCTGTTCCTGTTCCGACAGAAAATACTAATCCAACTGCTACAAGCAATAAATAATTGACGGGCAGGATGGCTTTAACGGTTTTTAAATCAAAGGCTAAGAGCAATAAGATAATTGCTGATGATGTCATCAATCCGCCGATAAATCCTCCGCCTGGCGTGTAGTGGCCGGCAAAAAAGATATGAATGGAGAATAGGACAATGACGAATGTCGCAACCTTTGTGACGGTTTGCAGAATTAAATCATTTGTTTTTGGTTTTGTTTTCATTCTGCCCCTCCTTTTCTTTCGAGACGGAGCTTGATCATGGTATAGATTCCGATGGCAGCAATGGCCAATACAGTGATCTCAAACATCGTATCCAAGCCGCGGAAATCGACGAGGATGACGTTGACCATATTCTCTCCGCCTGCCTCTTTATACGTAACCTGTTTGTAATACTCAGAGATTGAATCGAACAACTTCGTGCTATGCGACGAAAGCGCTAAAAGTGTCATAGTGACGCCGACTCCAAGGGCAATGATCAAATTGGTTACCTTGAATCGGACTCTCTTCTCTTTCGGCTTATATTTCGGCAAGTGATAGAAGCAAAGCAAGAATAATGAAGTTGATACAGTTTCAATGACAAATTGCGTTAGAGCGAGGTCTGGAGCCCTAAATAACACAAATAGCAAGGAAACCGTATAACCGACAGTACCAAGCAGGATGATGGATGTCAGCCTTGACTTGGCAAATAGAATCATGATTGAAGCAGTGACCAAAATGACGGCCAAGATGACTTCATAGATCCCAATTGGCGTTACAGACGTCGTATTAATGGTAAAAGCATCAACTCTCCACATCATGTAAAGCAGGATGATGAAGGTAAATCCAAAGATATAGACTAAATAGTCATGGATATTGCCATTCATGTATCCGCGCGTTAATCTGTTTGAACCAATGTCCATCCAGGACAAACCTTTATTATAGGCATTATTTAACGTAAAGCGTTTTGGCAGCCATTTATAAATGCCTGTCCAGCTCGGATAGGTTTTGTAAAGAATGAAACCAAGTGCAACCACCCCGATAGTCATCCATAATTCCGGCTGGAGGCCATGCCACATGGAAATATGAACATGGTAAGGATCCGCTGCATAAAGGACTGGCTGAATAGCCGCTACTGCCGGCTCAATAATTGTCTCAGCGAGCATATTCGGGAACAGTCCCCAAATAATGACCAATGAAACTAAGATAATTGGTGAGATGAGCATACCGATTGGCGCCTCATGAGGCTTCTTCGGCAATTGATCGAGTTTCGCCTTCCCAGTGAAGGTCTTAAAGAACAAAATCATACAGTAAACGAATGTGAAGACGCTGGCAATCCAAGCAATGACCGGGAAAAGAATTCCCCATGTCTCCAAGGATAGAAAATCGGCATTCGCCATCGTTAACGTGCTCTTGAAGAACATTTCCTTGCTCAAGAAGCCATTGAATGGCGGCAAGCCGGCCATTGAGAAGGAGCCAATCGCAGCGATGGTAAAGGTAATCGGCATGAAGGTCATTAAACCGCCTAGCTTGCGGATATCCCTGGTGCCTGTTTCATGGTCAATGATTCCGACAACCATGAAGAGTGATCCCTTAAAGGTCGCATGGTTAATTAAATGAAAAATTGCGGCAGCTGTTGCAGCCATATAAATACCTGAATCATTTCCGGTATAATGAAGCGCTGCGGCTCCCATACCAAGCATGGACATAATCATTCCCAGCTGACTGATTGTCGAAAAGGCGAGAATGCCTTTTAGGTCATGCTGTCGAATAGCATTGAATGAACCCCAGAACAAAGTAATAATCCCGACGAGGCCAACAATCCAAACCCACTCAGCTGACAGTGCGAAGATTGGACTTAATCGAGCGACTAAGTAAATGCCTGCCTTGACCATTGTGGCAGAGTGAAGATAAGCACTGACAGGTGTTGGTGCTTCCATGGCATCTGGCAACCAAATATGGAATGGGAATTGGGCAGATTTAGTGAATGCACCTAGAAGGACTAGAACCATGGAGAAATAAAATAGCGGGTGCTGGATTAACTCCGGAGCCATTGATATTAATTCACGGATGCTGAAGGTGTCGCCCATTACATATAAGGCAATGAACCCTCCGAGCATGGAAAGACCGCCTAAGAAGGTGATTAACAAGGACTTCTGTGCTCCATACCTTGACGCTTTCCGGTCATTCCAATAACCGATAAGCAAGAAGGAAGAAAGGCTCGTGAACTCCCAGAATGTATAAAGGACAATCAGGTTATCGGATAGAACAACTCCAAGCATTGCGCCCATAAAGAGGAGCAAAAACACATAGAAATTAACAAGATTCTCTTTCTCTTTATTCATGTAAAAAATTGAATAAAGAGTGACCAAGGCACCGATTCCCGTGATGAGCATCGCAAAGAGCAAGCCCAATCCATCTACATACGCATCAAAGGATATGTCAAGCGATGGAATCCAGGAAACGCTCTCCATAATGGTTGTATGTTCCTTGATCTTCGGCAGCAATGTGCAAAGATAAAGGAAGATGGCAATCGGAACTGCCAGCACAAACCAGCCTGTATGTATTTTTCGAGTAATCTTGCCTGTGAACGGAATACAAATTGCCGCAATAAAAGGCAGCAATATGCTCCAATGAAGCATAGACATAGGAAACCTCCCAATCAAGTATTTTTATATAACTCTGTTAAATTTCCTTGCTGAATATTTCGTGCAAAGGATCGCAAAGTTCCATAAATAAAATGAAAAAATACAAGAAAATGTACTTTTAGCTAATCTTAGCATAGCAAATTATACCGTAAAATTATATTATCCTGAACTTGAAATGACTGCCATATATCGTTTGTAAAGTGGTTAATATATGAAGGGAAAAATGAAAAAATTTTTCCTGGACCTCCAATACATACAATGGATAAGGAAAGATAGTTATCCATTGCTTACCGAATTGCTGCGGTGTTCCTGTTAACCACAGTTAACTCTCGACACCATTCCCATCCAACTTCGAAGGTCTAGACGTTCTTATTATTGTTCTTTCTTTGTTTTTTTATGTTTCGTGTGATGCAAGACAGTGATTCGGCCTTTTCTGCCTGATATCAGCCACATCTTCGCGTTAAATGATTCATTGGCCATATGATTTTACCCCAAGCAAAAAGACAAGCTCATGAGTAATATGATTAATAACAGCACAGGTTTCATTCAACAGTGCCCATCATTCAATTTGTATGGGGAATTCTTCGAAAGTTAAGGAAAATGGGATGTATATTGTTAGGATGAATAGTAAAATAGTTAAAAAGCCAATGGTTGTTTTATTATGGCCCTCTGCTATCACTGTTTGTAGTGAATAGGATTTGGGAGGTAAACGTTATAAGGGAGAGGGGGATGCGCATGTTTGATAGAAGTGCCCATTTATTCATAGACTTTGAGTTTACGATGCCAGAAGGAAAGAATAATCCCTTCGGTTTCTTTCCAGAGATCATCGAAGTCGGCTGGATTCTTGTGAAGGAGGATAAAATTATCGACCAGTATACTTCCTACGTGAAGCCAGAGGCATTTCCGACCTTAACGTCACGGTGCAAGAAGTTCTTAAATATTACAGATGAACATGTGAACCAGGGAATTTTATTCGAGGAGCTTGTCATTTTGCTAAAGAAAGTAAATAGTGAAAAGCCAGCTATCGTCACATGGGGAAATAATGATATGAGAGTTTTGTCGCAAAACTGCCGGAACCGCGGAGTTAAAATGCCGTTAACCGGCAAGCAGATTGACTTATCCAATGAATACAGACGATTCTTTGGCGACAAAAATCAGACAGGCTTGTGGAAAGCTGTGCAGCAATACGGCAATACTGGAAATGGCAAACAGCACCGTGCACTTGATGATGCAATCAATACGTACCACATATTCAGACTTGTTGAACAGGATAAACGCTATCTAGATAATCATGAATCAACCACAATTGGCGATATCATTGATTTCTCCAATTTGTTAAATGAACTCAAATAAAAACCAAATCTCCTATAGGAAGATTTGGTTTTTATGTCTTCAAAGCTGGTATTCTGACTCTAGCCGCTCAAGGCATTCCAAGCTGCGTGCTGCCCAATCAGATGGATCCTCGCGCAAGTCTTCCTTTAAGGCGGCGAGAGCTTTAGCCAAAGAATCCTTATAGTCTGGCATCTCTTCATTAAAGGGCTTGACCATATTGGCAGGAACATTTGTCTGCTCTAAATAGGCGAGCGCCTTTCTTTCATGGAAGAAGTCGACGTCTGCCTGTTTTGGATTATGCAAGTCCCCCTGCATCGGATGCTTCAGTACAGCGAGCGTCTTTACGACGATATAGCCATTTGGGCGTATTTGGGTGATTTCTCCAGCATATTTCCCTGTCTTATAAAAGGCAGTCACATGATTACCGATTTGCCATTCGCTCATTTCCATCCCTCCAAATTACTGTTACTTCCTCATCATACCTTTTTCGTCCGGTTACATACATCGAAAAGTCTCATCTTAAGAGGTGCTTTTTTGCAGAAAATCGTGTAAAGTGAGAAATTGGAGGCAGGTAAAGATGAAAATACGAATAATGATTCTTATTGTAATAATCCTCCTTGGTGCAGCCGCTTGGTATTATTTCAGCAGTAATGAGGAAAACCAACAGCAGGATACAAACATGCTGGAGCTTGACCAAACTAATCTTGAGAAAGAAGGCGATGATACAATGACAGTATTACCTCAATTCACAGAAGTGCAAGGCAATGAAAGACTCGTGGAAATGGTAACGAATAAAGGGTCCATCAAAATCAAATTATTCCCTGAGCAAGCGCCTAAAGCAGTCGAAAACTTCCTGACACATGCGGAGAATGGCTACTATGATGGCCTTATTTTCCACCGCGTCATCAATGACTTCATGATCCAAGGAGGAGACCCTAACGGAACTGGTACCGGCGGCGAGAGCATTTGGGGAAAACCGTTCGAAGATGAGTTCACTATGGACCTCTTCAACTTCCGCGGGGCATTGTCCATGGCTAATGCAGGACCAGGAACGAACGGAAGCCAATTCTTCATTGTCCAAAAAAATGAAGTGGAATCCAATCTGCGCGGTCAAATGGAACAAGCGGGTTACCCGGCTGAAGCAGTTGAAAAATACATGGAAGTCGGCGGAACACCATGGCTTGACCACAGACATACAGTATTTGGACAAGTTGTCGAAGGCATGGATGTAGTGGATGATATCGCAGGCACTAAAGTAGGACCGAACGACAAACCTGTTTATGATGTCGTGATTGAGAAGATCAATATCCTAAACTAATATGCGCAAAATATAGAGCTGGGTGGGGAGCTTTGTCCATTCGGCTCTATTTTTTGTGGCTTTCTTGTGGAGCTGCATATGCAGGTCATTTTGCATAAATCCTATTAGCTTAATATCCTCTTTCTTGATTTTATGGTAATGTTTAACATATGAAGGGGAGGGTGAGATGAATTGGTGGAATGTTCGTTTATCTATATAGAAACAACAGATGATCAGCAGATTCTCACGATGAATGTGGAATCAAGGAGAATATTGGGGGAAAAGGAATCCTGGAAGATACAAGATTGCTTCGATCAATGGAAGGTCATCCAGGAATCCTTGATTCAAGCCTCCTTTAATGGAAACGATATGATATTACTCAAAAAAACAAAGCCAAATGGGATTGATGCCTATGCAGGAATCATTTCTGGAGAGCTTACGGACCTCACAAAGAAGGTCAGTGAGATGGAGCGGCTTAACCGGCATTTGGATGCCATTATCGAAAATTCGTATGACGGCATTTATATAACAGACAAGGATGGAATCACACTCCGTACGAACTCAGCGATAGAGCGAATCACCAATATTCCAAAGGAGTATTACATAAATAAAAAAACGGCAGATTTGGTGAAGAGGGGCATACTCGAGGATTCCGTCACAAAAAAGGTGCTAGAGAAGAAACGGACGGTTTCTGTCATGCAGCTGAATTATCTTGGACGGGAAACCTTACTGACGGGCAATCCGGTCTTTAATGAGGACGGCGAAATTGAAAGCGTTGTCACGAATATTCGTGATTTGTCAGATTTGAATCAACTGCAGCAAGCCCTCCGCGAAGCAAATGAATTAAATAAGGATTACCAGAAGGAAATCGAGCGGTTACGAGATCATTTAGCCCAAATGGGAGATATGACCGTCATCAAGTCTGAACGAATGGTGAAGATCTATGAGATGGCGGCAAGAATCGCCAATGCGGATGCAACTGTTATCCTTTATGGGGAAACAGGAGTGGGCAAGGATGTGCTCGCTAAATATATGTACCATCGCAGCGAACGGAGCAAGTCCGGGAAATACATTAAGATCAATTGTGGCGCGCTTCCGTCTGAATTGCTCGAGTCCGAGCTGTTTGGCTATGCGGGCGGTGCCTTCACGGGGGCCAACAAAAATGGGAAGCCTGGTTTATTTGAGATGGCGGACAATGGTATCCTATTCCTCGATGAGGTAGGGGAAATGCCGATGGCCCTCCAGGTGAAATTGCTTCGGGTGCTTCAAGATAAAGAGATTCAGAGGGTAGGGGGAACGGCCTCCAAGAAGGTCAATGTCCGTATTATTGCAGCAACCAACCGGGATTTAAAGAAGATGGTCGAGAAGGGGGAATTTAGAGAAGACCTATTCTACAGGCTAAACGTAATTCCAATCACGATCCCTCCGCTTAGAGAAAGAAGAGAAGAGATTTTGCCGCTTTCGGACTTGTATTTACGCCAATGCAATGAAAAGTACGGCATCTATAAGCAGCTGGATAAGGAGCTGAAATCATTTCTGTATCAACATGCATGGCCGGGAAATATTCGTGAGCTGGCTAATCTGATTGAACGGATTACCTTGCTTCATATGGAAGATATCCTTGGCATTGAACATTTGCCGGCAGAATATCAGCCTGGAGATTCTGGCGAACCCTCACAAGAGACAGAGATTCTATCCTTAAAAGAAGCTGCAGAACATGCAGAAAGAAAGGTATTAACCCTGGCGGCGGAGCAATTCCACTCCACCTATGAGATGGCTGAGGCATTGCAAACCAGCCAGCCGACCATCGTCCGGAAACTAAAAAAATATAAAATCGAATTATGAGAGCTGAATGACCTTATAATCTCTAATGAAAAATGGAATCCAGATACAGAATCTAAAAAGAGGCTGTTTCCGGATTTTTTTTATGCCTCAAGTGGCACGAATCTTGCATAAAGAATGAGTGAGTCCTTTCTACAAGGAGATAACAGTATCGGAGGTGCAAGATGGAGAACACAAAGGGGCGAGCTTGGCATCAATGGTATGGGCAGAGGACATTTAGAGAAATACCAAATCTGGCTCTTTATGACTTGCTGGAAGAATCAGCGAGACTTTATCCTGAGCAGCCATGCATTATTTTTGAGGATAAAGATTGGAGTTATCTGACTGTCAAACAACAAGCGGAGAAGCTTGCCGGCGGGTTAAATTCTTTAGGCTTGAAAAAGGGTGACCGCATCGGTTTGATGCTTGAAAATGATCCTTTATACATCATCAGCTATTATGCTGCACAACGTTTAGGACTGATTGTTGTTCAAATCAATCCCCGCTACACTGTGAGGGAATTGCTTCAAATTGTAGCTGACAGCAGCTGTCAGGCAATCATTTATGGGGAAACGGCTGATCGTGTCGTGAATGAAGCCAAGCTGATATATCCGTTTAAACACGCCTTATGCACGCATTCTCAAAGTCCAAAAGGAGATGAAACGATCCACACTTTAATGGAGCGCGGCATCAGTCCGGAGGGCGTAGAGAAAATTAATCCAATGGAGGATATTGCGGTCATTCAATATACTGGCGGAACAACAGGGAAGATGAAGGGAGCAATGCTCACCCACCGCAATGTGGTGGCCAACGTGATTCAAAGCCGAGAAATGTATGGCGAAATGATGGTCGAGGGGCAAGAGGTGGTCTTGACGGCAACCCCTTTATACCATGTGTATGCGATGACAAGCGGCATGAATTTAAGCGTTTATCTTGGGGCGGCCATCCTGCTGTATAAGCGGTTTGACACAAAATCCATCTTAGAGGGCATTGAGCGATATCAGCCGACCTTCTTTCCCGGTGTTCCGAAGATGTATATGGCACTCACGCAATACCCGGGGATAGAGCGCTATGACCTAACTTCCCTAAAAATGTGTACATCAGGATCAGCGCCGATACCAATCGAGATTCTGAATCGGTTTGAGCGCTTGACAGGAACCTCTATTGGGGAAGGGTTCGGGCTATCAGAAGCATCGCCTACTACGCACCGAAATCCTCCTAATGGCATCCGAAAAATCGGAAGTGTCGGCATTCCGCTGCCAGGAACGGACTGCATGATTGTCGATGACAATAATCAGCCATTGGCAGAGAATCAAGTCGGCGAATTACTGATTCGCGGTCCGCAAGTCATGAAAGGGTATTGGAATAACGAGATGGAGACGAACCGGGCATTAAAGGGAGGATGGCTTTATACCGGTGATTTGGCAATGCAGGATCGTGACGGGTACTTCTACATCGTCGGCCGCAAAAAAGAAATGATCATTGTGGGCGGATTCAATATTTATCCACAGGAAGTGGAGGATGTACTTTATGGACATCCAGATATTCAGGAGGCGGCTGTAGCGGGAATTCCAGCCGCTGATGCTGAGGAGATCGTGAAGGCCTTCATCGTTCCAAAGGAGGGCATCACGATTGATTTGGAAGAGGTGAAGGGCTATTGCTATTCGAAGCTGACACCATATAAGGTACCATCAGCGTTTGAGGTCAGAAGTGAACTTCCGCGAAATACGGTTGGCAAGCTTCTCAAAAGGACGTTAATCAAGGAAGAAATAGATAAACGGCTGGAGAAAGAATAGGGGGAATGTATGATGGGGACTGGTTTGTTTGATTTATCCGGCAAGACGGCATTAGTGACAGGCGGGGGGACTGGGCTTGGCCGCATTATGGCAGAGGTCCTGGCTGAGTATGGGGCAGATGTTGCCGTTTGCTCGCGTAAAGTGGTGCATGGCCAGGAAACAGCAGAGTCTATCATAGCCCAATATGGAAGAAAGGCAAAGGCCTATACCTGCAATGTGGCTGTTGAGAAAGAAGTTATTAATGTCGTTGGGCATGTCATGGAGGATTTCGGTCCGATTCATATCTTAATAAACAACAGCGGTACAACATGGGGAGAAAAAGCGGAAGAGATGCCTTATGAGGCATGGAAGAAGGTCATGGATGTCAATCTTGGCGGCACATTTCTGATGTCCAAGCATGTGGGGAGACAGATGATTGGACATCAGCAAGGAGGCAAAATAATCAATATTGGATCGGTAGCCGGGATGAAGGCAGAACCCCCCGATGTGCTGAACGCGATTGGATACAGCACAAGCAAGGCGGGCATCCATCACTTCACAAGGGATCTGGCAAGGAAATGGAGCGTATATGGCATCAACGTTAATGCCATTGCACCAGGATTCTTTGAGTCAAAAATGACTAGGCATGTGCTGAGCGGAAATCAAGAGAAAATCATCAATAAAAACCCGCTGAAACGGCTTGGAGACCCGGATTCTTTGAAGGGAGCAGTCATGCTTTTGGCAAGCAGGGCAAGCGATCACATTACCGGACAAATAATTGCCGTTGATGGAGGAAGTTCCTTATAAGGTTATGATTCACTTTTGAATGATTTATCAAAGTTGAATCAAAGGATGTTCACTTTTCCTTCAGCTAGTAGGTATTTATGGTTGGCATGATACTTGCATTTATTATAGTTAAACAAAATAGTTGGCTAAATCAAATTTTATTTGTAAGCGATTCCAAAATATAAAGGACAGGTGGGAGAAGGATGGATTTACGTTTAACGGATGAGCAAAAAATGGTGAGAAACACAATCAGAAGGTTTGTGGAGAATGAACTGATTCCATTGGAAAATGAAGTGCTAAAAAATGAACGTGAGGGCAGACCAAGCCTATCCGAGGAGAAGCTTCTGGAACTCCAGCTGAAAGCGAAGGAATTTGGATTCTGGGGCATCAACACTCCAGAGGAATATGGCGGGGCTGATTTAGGCCAAATGATGATGGCCATTGTTTATATGGAAGTATCGAAAACGTTTGTCCCATTCCGTTTTGGCGGGTCGGCTGATAATATCCTCTACTATGGAAATGAGGAACAGAAACAAAAATATTTAATTCCGACAATCAACGGAGAGAAGAAATCTTGTTTCGCCATGACAGAGCCTGATGCAGGGTCTGACACAAGGAACATTAAAACAACGGCCGTGAAGGATGGGAATGAGTGGGTCATCAATGGAGAGAAGACCTTTATAACTGGCGGGAATGAAGCAGACTTTGTCATGGTCATCGCCATAACAGATAAGGAGGCTCATGCGAAAACAGGCAGGGAGGGTGTCACCTGCTTCATAGTTGATCGTGACATGGGCTGGAAATCTGAGTACATCCACACGATGGGTGAATGGGGACCGGCTGGGCTCGTATTCGATAATGTCCGTGTCCCTGAGGAAAATATTTTAGGAGAGCTCCATGGCGGATACAAGCTAGGGCTTGAATGGATTGGATTCGCAAGATGGGTCGTCGGAGCAAGGGCGGTAGGCACAGCAGAGCGTCTGCTTCAAATGGCAATTGATTATTCCAGGGAGCGAGTTACATTCGGTCGTCCAATCGCCGATCGCCAAGCCATCCAATGGCAGATTGCTGATTCAGCTGTTGAAATTGAAGCAGCAAGATGGCTGACATTAAATGCGGCCTTCACCCTTGATCAGGGCGAGGATAACCGTCATCTAGCAGCCATGGCGAAATTATATGGCGCCAATATGGGGAACAGGGTTGTCGACCGTGTCCTGCAAATCCATGGCGGGATGGGCTATACAAGGGAGCTGCCGATTGAGCGCTGGTACCGTGAGGCAAGATTATGGAGGATTTATGATGGCACAGATGAGATTCAGCGCATGATTATTTCTCGCAATCTATTAAAAGGTCATGTCAAAATAGGAGATTTCATTTAAGGGGGAAGTAAGATGGATAATCGTTTTCAAGGCAGGACGGCATTTATCACGGGTGGATCGCGCGGAATTGGCCGCAAGATTGCAGAAAGGTTTGGAGAAGAAGGGGCTAACATCGCCATTATTGATTTAAATGAGGGAGCAATCGCAGAAACCAAGCATGCCTTTGAAGAGGCGGGCTATCCGGTTTATGCGAAGGTGGCCAGCGTGACAGACAGCAGCCAGCTAGAAAGCGCGATGGCTGAAGTGCAGGAACAGTTCGGAAGCATTGATATTTTGGTCAATAACGCAGGGGTAATCCGTGACAATCTGCTCTTTAAGATGACCGATGAGGATTGGCAAACGGTCATGGATGTCCATTTGAAGGGTACCTTTTATGCAACGAGAGCGGCGCAAAAATATATGGTGAAGAATCAATATGGGCGCATCATCAACATCTCCTCCACATCTGCCTTAGGTAATCGCGGACAGGTGAATTACTCCGCCGCCAAAGCTGGCTTGCAAGGATTCACGAAAACCCTTGCTATCGAACTTGGGAAATATGGAATCACGGCTAATTCTGTGGCACCTGGCTTCATTGAGACCGATATGACCAAGGAAACAGCGGAACGGATTGGCATTTCCTTTGAACAATTAATTGAAGCAAGCGTCAGCAAGATTCCTGTCGGCCGCTCAGGTAAACCGGAGGATATTGCGAATGCGGTAGCGTTCTTTGCCGATGAGAGATCATCCTTCGTCAGCGGGCAGGTGCTGTATGTAGCCGGGGGACCGAGGAATTAATTTATTTGCCAGGCCTTTAAGAGTAAAGGAGTGAGATAACGATGGAAAAGGAAGCTGTGATTGTGTCTTGTGTCAGAACAGCGATTGGCAAGCAAGGCGGTGCTTTAGCCTCCATGCCTGCACATCTATATGGCGCTGAGGTGATAAAAGAAGCTATAAAGAGAGCTAATATAACCGCAGATATGGTAGAGGATTGCATCATGGGCAATGTGTTAAGCGGAGGGGGGAATATTGCTAGATTAACAGCCTTGCAAACACATCTTTCCCTCGAACTGCCGGGATTAACGGTAGATAGACAATGCGGCTCTGGAATTAACGCTGTCACATTGGCTGCACAAGCTATTAGGGCAGGGAATGGTGACGTTTATATTGCCGGCGGAGTGGAGAGCATGAGCCGTGCCCCTTATTTGATGGATCGTGCTGAAAGACCCTATAGCCCAGTCCTTCCAAAGTTTAGAAAATCCCGGCTGTCACCAGAAGAGGTCGGTGACCCGCCAATGGGTATCACAGCCGAGAACCTTGTCGAGAAGTATGGAATCAGCAGGGAAGAACAGGACGAATTTGCAGCGAGCAGTCAAAGAAAGATGAGGATTGCCATGGAAGAAGGCCGGTTTAATGAGCAAATTGTTCCTATTGCCATTCCTGTACGAAAAGGAGAACCAGTGATTTTTAAGCAGGATGAGCATCCGCGGCCTCAAACATCTAAAGAAGGGCTGGGCAAGCTTGCCCCTGCCTTCAAAGAGGATGGTACTGTGACGGCGGGGAATAGCTCTGGGTTGAATGATGCCGCTTCAGCACTGGTTGTTATGTCCAAAGAGAAGGCAGAAGAGCTGAAGTTGGAAACAATGGCCGTTATCAGAGAACACGCCCTGGCGGGTGTCGACCCTAATCTGATGGGAATTGGTCCGGTCCCGGCAGTGAGGAAAGTCTTAAAGAAGGCTGGACTGACAATAGAGGACATGGATTTGATTGAAATTAATGAGGCCTTTGCTGCACAAGTCATCGCATGCGATCGAGAGCTTCAGCTGAATTCGGAAAAATTGAATGTGAATGGCGGTGCGATTGCCCATGGCCATCCTCTTGGAGCAACTGGTGCTATCTTAATCACGAAGGCAGTGCATGAATTGAAAAGGATCCAAGGCAGATTTGCATTGGTAACGGCCTGTATTGGCGGCGGTCAGGGAATAGCTGTCATTTTGGAAAGACCATGATGATCTTAATGAAAGAAGGGTGAAGTGCATGGCTTTGCATATACCTGAGGCAGTTATCTATGCACGGTTCAATGACTCAGATGCATCTGGCTACATTAGCTCCATCAGTTATTTCTCCTATATGGAGGAGGCACGTACCAAATTTTTTGACAG
>CAJGCH010000036.1 GCA_904501845.1 uncultured Bacillaceae bacterium
ATCGCCTGGCGTAATGTCATAAAGCCTGCGCTGACTAATCCTACCGTGATAACAGTGGTACCAGAACTGCTCTGAATAAGGACTGTTACCAAAACTCCTGTCAAAATTCCCATTAACGGGTTTGTCGTATATTTATCCAGTAAATCGCGTAATCGATCCCCAGCTGACTTTTGAAGGCCATCTCCCATGAACTTAATTCCGAATAAGAAGACCCCTAAACCGCCGAGGAACTGAAATATCATTTCTTGAACATTTATATCCACGGTTTCCTCCTAAGCATTCGTTTTACAATCAATCTATCAAATTATTATTCAGAAAATACGGAAAGTAAAGGTCACTCTGGTAATCTTTACATTAAATTAACATAATGTTTACTTTAGTTATAATAAAAGGACAAATTGGACTAATGCTCGTATTAATTGCCTTAACATTTCATTTACAAGATCTTTAGAAATCAATAAGTATGGAAGCAGACATATTGTTATTGTAAAAAGAGGACTATGCAGGAGGGGAAAATTAAAAAAACCCATCTCAAACGAGATGGGCCTGTTAAATTCATTAAATTTGTTCACCAATCAATGTTTCAGCAATGTTTTTAGCGTGATCGCCAATGCGTTCTAGATTGCTTAGGATGTCAACGAACAGCAGACCTGCTTGTGGCGTGCAGACACCGTTGTTAAGACGGAGAATGTGCTGCTTGCGTAATTGACGTTCCATTTTGTCAAGTGTTCTTTCGTGCTCGACGACCTTATGCGCCAATTCTTTATCCATGTTTTCGAATGCTTCCATTGCGCTCGTTGCGGCTTGGATAGCAACAGAGAACATTTCTTCAAGATGCTGTTTCGCTTCACCAGTGATGGTGATTTTATGGTTGACTTGATGTTCGGTTAGTTCAAGGATATTCTCGCAGTGGTCGCCAATTCGTTCGATATCATTGATCATATGCATGAGGATGCTATGTTCATCTGATTCATGCTGTGATAAGGAATTAGATGAGATTTTGACAAGATAATCGGTAATTTTATGATCAAGATTATTTAAGGCTTCCTCTATCTGCTTACCGGTTGATAAGGATGAGGCATCATGATTTAGAAGATAGTTTTTCGTTTCTTCTAATCCTTGCACCGCAAATTCACCCATGCGTAAAGTCTCTTTTTTCGCATTCGCTAGTGCGAAGGCAGGGGCTTGATCGAGCATCATTGAATCTAAGTGTTTTGGCTTAAATTCAATCACCGCATCTTCTCCTGGGATAATTTTCGTTACAAGCCATGCGTAGATACCGATGAACGGAATCATGATCAAGGTGTTTGTCACGTTGAAAGTACCGTGAGCAAAGGCAATCGTCATTTCAGGATTCAACCCTAATGTTGTCTGGAACCAGCTGATTAAGGCTGTGAATGGCACGAGCAAGATTAGGAAGATTGTCGCGCCGATGACATTGAATAAGACATGGACGGCTGCAGCTCTTCTTGCTGTGATGGATGCGCCAATGGATGCTAGAACGGCTGTAATAGTTGTTCCGATATTATCTCCAAATAATACTGGCAAAGCACCATTCAAGTCTACAAGACCTTCGCCGAACAAGCCTTGCAGGATTCCAATCGTTGCACTTGAGCTTTGGACAATCAAGGTGAAGACTGTACCGACTAACACACCAAGAAGGGAGTGTTCACTCAAGCTAACGGTTAAATCAAGGAACCACTCAAAGGAGCGAAGCGGCTTCATTCCGCTGCTCATAAGCTCTAGTCCGAAGAATAGGAAACCGAAGCCAAAGACAACTTGGCCGATATTGTGAATTCGTTCGTTTTTAAAGAAGAATAGCATAATTGCACCGACGAAGATGATAGGAAGGGCATACTCGCCTACATCAATTCCGATGATGAATGCTGTAATGGTTGTCCCGATATTCGCCCCCATGATGACGCCGATTGCCTGGCGAAGGGTCATGAAGCCGGCACTGACAAGACCAACGGTAATGACGGTCGTCCCGGAGCTGCTCTGGATAAGGACAGTGACCAAGATACCTGTCAGAATACCCATGATCGGGTTTGTTGTGTATTTATCTAATAAATCTCTCAATCTGTCCCCAGCAGATTTTTGGAGGCCATCTCCCATGAATTTAATCCCGAATAAGAAGATACCCAATCCGCCTAGGAATTGAAAGATCATTTCTTGAATATTGATATCCACCATATTCCTCCTAAAAAGTATATTAATATAACGATTATCATTATTAAACAGAAAAGGTTATTAGTAAATATAAGACGCTCAATCTTTACATTAACTTTACAATCAGCTCATATTTGTAAATAAACGTGCTTTTACTACCTGTTAGCCTTTACTTTTCACCTATCAGCTATTCATTAAAGTTAAAGATAAGCCTTCCTGTTAGAAACTATGGGTGGAAAATTATACAATAAGAAAGATTACAGCGAAGACAAAGCGGGGGTTCGGATGGATAAACTTACAACATATTCATTGTTTGACGTGATTGGGGAGCTTTTTTCTGAGGAAATTTCATTTGCAGTAACGAATAGGGAGGAGTATGTTTTTTATCGGGCGAGCAAGCGCATCAATCTGAAGATTTCGCCGGGTGATCCAGTGAAGGAGGGAACAATTACATATAAGGCGCTCCAATCGGGGGAAAAAACATCTGAATTCATTAGCCGAGATGTTCTTGGCGTGCCATACCACGGGATTGCGGTTCCTTTTCACGAGGATGGCAAGATTGCCGGTTGTATTACAGCTATTTATCCGGCACTTACGGAGGCTAGGTCTGTTGTAACGTTGAAGACAGCAGATGGATGGGTTCCAGTCTCCTATGAAGAAATTTATTATATTGAATCAAAGAATCGGAGAACGTACGTGACTTCAAGCGCACATACCGGTACAAATAAGAACACCCTGCAGGAGTTTGAATTTACCCTGCCAAAGGATAGCTTTATCCGCTGCCATCGTTCCTATATCGTCAATGTGAAGCAAATCAGGGAAATCTACCTTGATACGCATTCGACCTTTGTCCTTTCAATGAAGGATGGGCAGCTAATTCCAGTCAGCCAATCTTATTCAAGTTATTTCAGAAAAATGCTCGGCTTCTAGAAATGCTGGTTTGAACGTGGAAAATTCTGGTTCGTCGCAAAAATCAAGTGATTTATCAATATGTGTCTAAATAGTGAAAATAATGAGGTACACTTATCAAAAAAACGATGAAAGAGTGATAAGATGCAGCTCAATTTAGATCGTATTCGAAACCATGCATTACGTAACCGAATCGTTGAACCAGAAGAGGCGGCAACATGGATTAGTGACGGGATGACATTGGGATTAAGCGGATTTACTCGAGCGGGCGACGTAAAGGCTATTGCAGGCGCCTTGGTGAAACGAGCAGAAAAGGAAAGCTTTAAAGTCAATGTATATACGGGTGCTTCAATGGGTCCTGATGTGGATAAATATTTCTCTGAAGCGGGAATCATCAACAAGAGGCTTCCGTTCCAAGCAGAGCCCATCATGCGCAAGCAAATTAACCAAGGGAATATGCAATTCACTGATCAGCACTTATCTCAGACAGCCGAGTGGGTTCGTTCAGACGTTTTGCCGTCTATTGATTACGCTATTTTGGAAGCGGTTTCTATCACGGAGGATGGGTTGATTATTCCAAGCACCTCTGTCGGGAATTCACAGATTTTTGCCGAAAAGGCGAAAGCTATCATCATTGAAATCAATCTAGCACAACCGGAATGGCTGGAAGGAATCCATGATATTTATGATCCAGGACAGCAAGGGAACAGAAAGCCGATTCCGCTCGTGCATCCAGAAGATCGCATTGGGGAGATTGGAATCAGAGTGGACTTGGACAAGGTAAAGGGAATCGTCTTCTCAAATAAACTGGATTCTCCTTCTACCATCGTGCCGCCCGATGAGGAAACCGTCATTATGGCTAATCACCTGCTTACCTTCCTGCGTGAAGAGATTAAGGCTGGACGTTTAACGGAACAGCTTGCGCCGCTGCAGTCTGGAATCGGAACAGTTGCGAATGCGGTATTCCACGGATTTTTAGATTCAGAGTTCAATGACCTGGTGGTTTATTCTGAAGTGCTTCAAGATGCTGTGTTTGACTTGATGGATGCGGGCAAAATTAAGTTTGCATCCGGATGTTCCATCACGCTTTCTGAAAAAGCGATGGAGAATCTGCTCACAGACTTTGAGAGATATGTAGACAAGCTTGTCTTGCGTCCGCAGGAAATCTCCAATCATCCGGAGTTGATCCGCCGAATGGGCTTGATTTCCATTAACACAGCACTTGAAATAGATATCTATGGAAATGTCAATTCTACCCATGTGTGTGGTACGAATATGATGAATGGTATTGGAGGCTCTGGAGACTTTGCCCGAAATGCCCGCTATGGCATCTTTGTGACAAAATCAATCGCAAAGGATGGCAAAATCTCAAGTATCGTTCCATTCGTATCCCATGTAGACCATACAGAGCATGATGTTGATATTGTCGTGACAGAGCAAGGATACGCAGACCTTAGAGGATTAGCGCCAAGAGAGCGTGTCGGCGCAATCATAGAGAACTGTGCTCATCCGATGTATCGCAAACAGCTATGGGATTACTATACAGAAGCGTTAACGCGAGGCGGCCAAACACCGCATATTCTTGAAAAGGCTTTCTCATGGCACACAAATTACCAAACAAATGGAACCATGCTGATGAAAGAGCAGGAGTATGCAGAGGTAGAAAGCTAAGAAGTATTAAGTAGCACATTCTTAAGGGGAGAATGTTGCTTCAGAGTATGAATAGGTATTAGGGTATCTGGTTGGGGAACTGGATATTCCTCGTTCTAAGCAATAAGCAAAGAGGTACGGTGAAATCAAGGGGTATAATCATAGATAAGGTTTACTGGGGCTGTCTAGAAATAGACAGTCCTTTCATTGGTACATCAATCGAAATGAATGAACGAGAAACAGGGAATCACCTTATTATTGAGGATTGAATAAAGAAATTCAGCCCTTCCTTAAGATGTGTTTCTTCATAAAGTATGCTAGACTGAGTGAACAATCGCTAAACAGAGGTGAGAGTATGTACCTTTCTGTACAGGAAACGGCCGAATATTTGAATCTGCCGGTATCATATTTGGAACAGCTCATTCAGGAGAAGAAAATTCGGGCTGTCTTTGACGGGGAACAATACTTAATCAATCGCGATCAGTTCTCAAATTATCATGAACAGATGGAAGTATATAAGAAGATGTTCCAGGAGTGGCTTCATGAGCCTATTCCGGAGGATTGGGATGCGAAGGACGAGGATTGAACAAAGAAAGAGGGAAGCGCCTGGTATGCAGGGCTTCCCTCTTCTTTCATTTAGCAGCAGCGTGATACCTTTCCATCCTTTGCGTTATAGCGAGCCTCCTGAGCCTCGCAAAAAAATTGCTTGCGCGAAAGAATGGGTTCATCCGGGTGGCTGTTTTTCATATGCTCGACATAGGTCTCATAGCTTGGAACGCCTACCAATAGACTGATAAATTGTTTGCGGTAGGAGAGGGCATGTTTGATTTGTTTAAGCATGGGTGTCTCCTTTCATATTAGGCATCGCGCCCGATGTATTCTGACTCGTGCATGGTGACAGAGTGGCCTCTGATTAACTTAATCCAGATGCGAACGGCTGAAATGAGGACGGTGATGACGACAATCATGAATACCGCGGTTAAACCGGTATTAAGGTAATCATTGAAGATTACTTGCTTCATTTCACCCAAATCTTTGGCTGGAGCAAGCACTTCACCGTTATCGTACGCTTCCTTGTATACTTTGGCATGTGATAAGAAACCGATGGATATCTTCTCATGGAAGAGCTTTTGCAGCCCAGCTGTCATGGTGACGATGAGAATCCATGTAGTTGGAATTAGAGTGACCCAGACATACTTGGTCTTCCCCATTTTAAAGAGGATGGTTGTGCCAAGCAGGAGGGCAATTCCGGCGAGCATTTGATTCGAGATACCGAATAGCGGCCACAGGGTATTGATGCCCCCAAGCGGGTCGATGACCCCTTGATAGAGGAAGTAACCCCAGCCAAGTACGCATATGGCTGTTGCGATAATATTTGGGATCCATGATTCTGTCTTAGCGAATGGTTTGTAGAATGTACCAATTAAATCCTGAACCATGAAACGGCCAACCCTAGTTCCGGCATCAATCGTCGTCAGGATGAACAAGGCCTCAAAGAGAATGGCGAAATGGTACCAGAAGGCCATGAGGGCTTTTCCGCCAATCACTTGGGAGAAGATATGCGCCATCCCAATTGCGAGTGTTGGAGCACCGCCTGTACGTGAGATGACGGAGGACTCTCCGACATCATCAGCGAGCGTGGTCAAGTCATCCGGGGTGATTGTATAGCCCCAGCTTGAGACAGTGGCCGCAACTGCAGCAGGATCTGTCCCAATTGCAGCGGCCGGACTGTTAATGGCAAAGTAAATGCCTGGTGTGAGAACACAGGCCGCAATCATTGCCATGACAGCGACGAATGATTCTGTCAGCATTGCCCCATACCCGATTGGACGAGCATGAGATTCACGTTCAATCATCTTCGGCGTCGTGCCGGATGAGATGAGCGAGTGGAAACCGGAGACAGCTCCGCAGGCGATGGTGATGAACAAGAATGGGAAGAGATTGCCCGAGAAGACAGGTCCTGTTCCATCGACGAATTGGGTCATGGCCGGCATTTCCAGATTAGGCGCCACAACGAGGATACCGATTGCAAGTCCAACGATTGTGCCAATCTTTAAGAAGGTACTTAAATAATCACGCGGCGCAAGCAAGAGCCAAACGGGCAGAACAGAGGCTACGAAGCCGTAAATAATCAGCATGATGGCGATTTGTTCACCGGTGAAGGTAAACATCGCTGCCAATGTTTCATGCTCTGAAACGTATTGACCGAAATAAATTGAAAGCAATAAAAGAATAATACCAATAATGGATGCTTCCCCAACGCGGCCCGGGCGTAAGTACCTCATATAAATACCCATGAAGACGGCAATCGGAATGGTAGCAGCGATTGTAAACATTCCCCAAGGGCTATCGGTAAGCGCTTTCACAACGACCAAGGCTAACACAGCCAGAAGGATGACCATAATGCCAAAAATGCCGACCATGGCGATGAATCCGGTGACGGGACCGATTTCTTCTTTAATCATCTCACCGAGGGATTTGCCGTTGCGGCGCATGGAGCCAAATAAAATGACAAAATCTTGGACAGCGCCAGCTAAAACAACACCAACGATAATCCAGATAGTTCCCGGCAGATACCCCATCTGCGCAGCCAGAATTGGTCCGACCAGCGGGCCTGCTCCGGCGATAGCGGCGAAATGATGGCCGAATAGAACCCATTTATTCGTCGGAACGTAATCCTTTCCATCATTGTTCAACTCGGCTGGCGTCTTCCTGTTGTCATCAAGATTAAAGACCTTGTGTGCAATAAATTTGCTATAAAAGCGATAGGCAACTGCATATGTACAGACAGCGGCAGTTAACAGCCAAATGGAATTGATTGTTTCCCCCTGATTTAATGCTAGTACCCCAAACCCAACTGCCCCAAGAGCAGCGATGATCCCCCAAAGAAGGATGGAACGCAATGCTTTCACGAATCTTTTCATCTCCTTTCTACTTATAAAACTATCATATTACATTATTTTGAATTTTTGAACATTTTTTCAATTAATTTAAACTTGTGTAACTATATAACATTTGTTTATAATATAAACAAATGTTTATGAAGGGTTGTATCCTATGAATGAAAAAGAGAGTCAGATCTTTCATTTAATAAAAGAAAACCCCTTTCTTACCCAGAATGAGATAGCGGGGAGATTGAATCTTTCAAGAAGCGCGGTTGCCGGTTATATTTCCTCCCTGACTAAGCAGGGGAAACTTTTGGGGCGAGCATATATCCTGCCTGAGGAAAAGCGGATTGTTTGTATCGGCGGAGCAAATATGGACCGGAAATCCACGCTTGAGCAAGCCTTCCATCTCGGAACGTCTAACCCGGTACGGACGACTTCAACCCTTGGCGGTGTTGCCCGCAATATTGCGGAGAATTTAGGACGAATGGGGGCAGATGTCCACTTGCTGACAGTTGTCGGCGATGACAGGGAAGGCAAGGATGTCCTGACGCGGACAGGCGAGTATGTAAAAATCCTGCCTTCATTAGAGATTGCAGGGCAATCAACAGGAGCATACACGGCCATCTTAGATGAACATGGGAATATGGCAGTCGCGCTCGCTGATATGGGCATTTATGATGCGGTTGATATTCCATTCATCGAAAAGCGCTGGTCGCATATTGCGGCAAGCTCAATGGTTTTGCTAGATACGAACTTCCCGAAAGAGGTTATTAGCTATATCTTCAGACGATGTGTGGATGAGGGGATTTCAGTAGCGGCGGTTCCGACATCCATTCCGAAATTGAACCGGCTTCCAGAGAATATGAGCGGGCTGGAATGGCTTATTCTGAACAGGGAAGAAGCAGAGACGCTCTCAGGCGTGACAGTCATGGATGATGATTCTGTTCAGGAGGCGGCTCGAAAAATCCTTGCGCAGGGTGCCCGTAATGTCGTCATTACACGCAGTGAAAAGGGATTGTATTATACAAATGACAACGGAGAGAACGGCTTCCTTATTGGACAGCCGTCTGAATCTGTCGTTGATGTGACAGGTGCAGGGGACTCGCTTGCATCCGGCATTATGCTTGGTGCTATTGAAGGCCATTCTATTCTTGAGTCCTGCCAATATGGAATGGCTTGCGCCTCTATGACGATTCGATCAAAGGAAACGGTCAGCCCGGCTTTAAATCGCACATCCATTGAGAAGGAAAAAGAATTATTATTTTAAAGGAGATTGAAGAAGATGAATGAATGGATTAAATTATCGGATGAAGTAAAAGAAGCAAAGAAAAATGGAACACCAATCGTAGCGTTGGAATCAACGATTATCTCACACGGTATGCCTTATCCTCAAAACGTGCAAACAGCCCGCGAAGTTGAAGCGATCATCCGTGAAGAAGGTGCCGTACCGGCCACTATGGCTGTTATTGATGGTGTCCTTCGCATCGGCTTAAGCGATGAGGAGCTTGAATTCTTCGGTAAAACAAAAGGTATCGCTAAAGCAAGCCGTCGTGATATGCCATACTTGGTTGCAGCGAAGAAGAATGGTGCGACAACCGTTTCAGCGACGATGATTTGTGCTGAGCTTGCTGGTATCAAAACATTCGTCACAGGCGGAATCGGCGGTGTGCACCGCGGTGCTGAGACGACAATGGATGTCTCTGCTGACCTTCAGGAATTGGCGAAGACGGATGTAGCGGTCATTTGTGCTGGTGCTAAATCCATCCTTGATCTTGGTTTAACAATGGAATACCTTGAAACGCAAGGGGTGCCGGTTGTTGGCTATCAAACAGATAAATTGCCATCCTTCTTTACAAGAACTAGCCCGTTCGATGTAAATTACCGCTTAGATACAGCTGCAGAAATTGCGGAAATGATGAAAGCGAAGTGGGATATGAATCTTGAAGGCGGAATGGTCATCGCTAACCCAATCCCAGAGGAATTTGCAATGGAAGATAGCTTCATTAACAAAGTCATTGATGAGGCGGTTGCAGAGGCTGAATCCCGTGGCATTACTGGCAAGGATGTAACACCATTCCTTCTAGGGAAAATTAAAGACGTAACAGAAGGCAAGAGCCTTGAAGCTAATATCGCATTAGTGAAAAACAATGCGAAGGTTGGCGCTCAAATCGCTGTTGCGTTCGGGAAAATCTCTCAATAAGAATGCAGGCTGCCGGAGTTCATCCGGCAGTTTTTTAATGGCTTCAAGGCGCTTCTTTTCTGGCATTTTGATACAATATAAAGATAGGGAATAATCAAAATTTTGCTCAAGGGAGTGTATTCGTATGAACTATGCAACGATTGGAACGAGCATGATAACTGAACGCTTTATCGAAGCAGCTGCTGAGAGCGGTAGGCTCAAATTAAAGGCCATCTATTCAAGAGATTTAGAGAAGGCGACACGCCTTGCCAATCAATATGAGGTCAAGCTCGTATTCAATCAGCTGGAGAAATTGGCGAACTGTGAAGAGATTGAGGTTGTCTATATAGCGTCCCCGAACTCTATTCATTATGAGCAGGCCATTTTCTTAATGGAGCACGGCAAGCATATCATCTGTGAAAAACCAATGTTTACGGGCATGAAAGAATGGGAGACAGCCTTTGAGACAGCGAGGAAGAACGATGTCTTTTTATTTGAGGCGATGAGAACCATCCATGCCCCGAACTTCAAGCTGTTGAAGGATAGTCTTGGGCGCGTTGGTCAAATCAGAAACGTGAACCTGCAATACATGAAATACTCCTCACGTTATGATCAATACCTGGACGGGGAGATTCCGAATATCTTCTCGGCAAAATTCGCTGGGGGAGCGCTTGTTGACTTAGGCATCTATCCGCTTTATATGGCAATCGCCCTTTTCGGTGAGCCTGAGTCCAGCGTTTATGTACCGGTCATGCTCAAGAGCGGTGTCGACGGCGGCGGCACGCTGGTCCTTCAATACAACGATTTCGTCTGTACGATCGTGTGCTCCAAAATCACGGATTCATATGGTTCGAACGAAATCCTTGGCGAGAAGGGCAACATCATCTTCCCTGGTTCTGGAACGGTTGAAAAGATTGAATATATTGACCGCGAAACAAAGGTATGCGAGCCTTTTTCCGTCGAGCAGGCGAACAATGATATGGTCTATGAAATTGAGACATTCACCGGCATCATCCAGACAGGTGACGAGGAGCGTTATCTAGAACTGACAAATCTGAGCGGTCAGGTCCTAAAGGTCATGGAAGAAGCAAGGAAGGCAAGCGGTATCGTTTTTGGGCCGGACAAATCATGAGCACAGCAAAAGAGACAGCAGGAGAGAGCTGTCTCTTTTTTTTTGTCTCAAAAATACGCAGAATATCCATAATATACATGTTTGTTTAAAAGGAATAGTGGAATGAAAGAAAAGAGGAAGTCTGAAATAAATTTATAAAATGAGGTGGATAAAAATGAGTACAATTCGAGACATGGTCAACAAGGCATTCTCCTTCGGTTTGGGAGCGGCGATTGTGAGCAAGGAACAGATTGAGAAATATGTGGATGAAATGGTCAAGCGCGGCGAGGTTTCTGAACAGGAATCGAAGCAAATGGTCGATGATTTAGTGGTGCGCGGTGAACAGCGTCAGAAAGAGATCGAACAGCAAATCAACATGAAAGTTAAGCTTCGCCTCCAGGAAATGGACATCGCAACAAAAGAAGATATCGCAAGATTGGAACAAAGGATTGCGGCATTGGAATTAAAACAGCATCAAGAATAAGCATTGAGGTCCAATAGAGTAGGGGTGGATACAAGTGTTAAATAAAAGGATACGCCATTTTAATCGCTATCAAGATATTATTCGAGCCATGATTCATCATGGTTTTGGCTCAATAGCTGAAGAGCTTGGGCTGGCCGACATGCTTCCCTTTGGAGGCAAATGGATTTTTGAAGGGAAGAATGTTAAGGAAAAACCAGCAGGAGAGCGTATTCGATTAATCTTAGAGGAACTTGGTCCCACATATATTAAGCTTGGACAAATGATGAGTACCCGCCCTGATATCATTCCTTCTACTATTATTCTAGAACTAGAGAAGCTGCAGGATAAGGTGAGGGAAATCTCCTTTGATGAGGTGAAAGCCATCATCGAGGATGAATTAGAGCTGCCGCTGGAAGAGCTGTTTAGAGAAATCAATCCGGTCCCGATTGCGGCGGCCTCTATTGGTCAAGTACATAAAGCCATCCTCCCATCTGGAGAGGTAGTTGCAGTAAAGGTGCAGCGCCCGAACATAACGAAAACAATTGATACGGATCTTGAGATTTTGCGCAACCTCGCTCGAATGGTGGAGAAGCGTTATAAATGGGCACGAGATTATGGAATCTGCGATATTATGGATGAATTCGCCCTTTCCTTGAATCAGGAGCTTGATTATGGCATTGAAGGCAGGAATGCGGAGAAGATTGCTGAACAATTCAAGGATGATGACACAATTCGGGTCCCAGCTGTCTATTGGGAGTACTCTACGAAGAAGGTTTTGACGATGGAGTATGTTGAGGGCATCAAGATTAATGATGTCCAAAGTCTTGATGAGATAGGTTTTGACCGCTGTCTTTTAAGTGAGCGCTTCACCGAGGCAATGATGAAGCAAATCCTTCTTGAAGGCTTGTTTCACGCTGACCCTCATCCAGGCAATGTCTTTGTCCAGCCTGGCAATCGGCTTGTCTTTCTTGATTTCGGCAACATTGGCCGGCTCAATGCCCAGATGAAATATGAATTTGCCTCCATGCTGGTGGCTTTGCGCAGGGGGAACACGGATTTTGTTGTGCGTTCTATCATCAAGATCGGCATTACGCCTGATGATATAAACTATGGACAGCTCAAGGCGGATGTACAGGAATTTATTGATGACTACTATGGGCAAAACTTAAATGCCATTAGCCTGGGTGATCTCGTCAACGATTTCTTTACGCTAATCTACCTGCATCATATCCGAATACCATCAGATTTGACGATGCTTGGCAAGACGTTCCTAGCCGTTGAAGGGGTTGTTGAAACCCTCTATCCGGAATACAATATCCTCGATATCATTGAACCGTTTGGTGATCATTTGGTTAAGGAGCGCTTGAAGCCGAAGAATATCGCAGAAATGGTGTTTAATAAGGTCGTCGACTATTCTGATTTCCTCTCAGAGATGCCGCGCAGTTTGAAGGATTTGACGAATAAACTGAAAGATGGCAAATTTAGTGTGCAGATTAAAGTGCCGCAGCTCGATACGTTTTTAGCTAAGATGGATAAGATGGCGAACCAATTATCCTATGCTATTATCTTACTGTCCTTTAGTATTATCATGGCAGGGCTTGTGATTGGTTCTTCATCAAGGGGTGGAACTAACTTGCTTTGGCAGATTCCCATTATCGAAATCGGATTTGTGATTGCAACGGTTATGGTCCTCTATCTGCTCTATTCCATCTTCCGTTCGGGGCGCTTTTGAGAGGATGGTTTGAATGGCGAAAGGAAAGACAAATGCACTCAGGATACTCGACAGAGAAAAGGTATCCTACGAATTACTTCAATATAGTCCTGATGATGGCAAAATCGACGGGATATCAGTCGCTGAGAAGATTGGTGAAGATTCCCGTCATGTGTTTAAAACATTGGTGACCATCTCTTCATCGAAGAATTTGCACATATTTATTATTCCCGTTGCGGCTGAGCTAGACTTGAAGCGTGCTGCGCGTGTGGCAGGAGAAAAGAAGGTCGATATGCTGCCTGTTGCCGATTTGCAAAAGTATACCGGTTATATAAGAGGCGGCTGCTCTCCGGTCGGGATGAAAAAGCAATATCCAACCTTCATTGATCAGCGGGCTGAGGAAATCGGTGCGATCATCGTTTCAGCTGGCAAGATAGGTATGCAAATGAAGGTAGGGATAGCCGATTTGTTGAACGTGACAAATGGACAAATAGCATCCGTCATTCATGAGTAGTGAAAAGGCTTTTAACGAAGCCTTTCTTTTTTTGTCTATATTAACAGATTCCATGATTTCCCTTATAGGCATATGATAAAATCATATGGAAGAATATGACTGTTTAATTGGAGGAGAAATGACGGATGAGAAAAGAATATAAACATTTTGAGACGGCAGCCATCCATGCCGGATACGATACAAAAAAGCATATGGGCAGTCTTTCTACACCGATCTATCAGACCTCAACATTTACTTTTGAGACGGCAGAGCAAGGAGAGGCGCGTTTCGCCGGGACAGAGGATGGCTATATTTATTCTCGTCTCGGCAATCCGACCGTCCAAGCGTTAGAAGAAAAGGTCGCCGTTCTGGAGGGAGCGGAAGACTGTGCCGCATTCGCATCAGGAATGGGAGCGGTTTCATCCGTGCTGATTGAGCTAACAAAAGCCCATGACCATATCCTTTGCTCATTGGGTGTGTACGGCTGCACCTATGATTTATTGGTTATGTTAAAGGAAAAGTATGAAATCGATTATGATTTCAGTCCAATGGAAACAGAGGAGCAGCTGCGAAAGAGCATTCGTCCAGAAACGAGATGCATCTTTGTGGAAACGCCAATCAATCCGACGATGAGCGTCATTGACCTCGAGATGGTCGCTCGAGTGGCGAAGGACCATGGCATCCCAGTCGTCGTTGATAACACATTTCCGTCCCCATATCTCCAATCCCCGCTTGCGCTCGGATGCGATATCACGCTCCATAGCGCCACGAAATACATCGGCGGTCATGGGGATGTCGTCGCAGGCCTTGTCGCAGGAAAATCGACTTTCATCTCCGCCCTCAAGAAAAAATGCCTGAAGGATATCGGAAGCATTATGGCTCCCTTTGATGCCTGGCTGCTTTTGCGCGGATTAAAAACTTTGCCCATCCGCATGGACCGCCACAGCGAAAATGCCATCAAAATCAATGAACAATTGAAAAAGCACCCGAGCGTCAAAAACGTCTACTTTCCCTGGAACGAAGATAATGCCGGACATGAAGCAGCAATCAAACAAATGAAGCAGCCGGGCGGCGTGATATCCTTCGAATTGAAAGAGGGAGGAAAACAAGAAGCTCAAGCCTTTATCAACAAGCTCAAGCTTATCAAAATCGCCGTCAGTCTCGGAGACGTCGAAACGCTAATCTCCCATCCAGCCTCGATGACACATGCAGTCATCCCTGAAAAAGAGCGCCTTACCATGGGGGTCACAGACCAGCTGATACGCCTTTCTGTAGGATTGGAATCCTGGGAAGATCTATGGGCTGATTTAGAGCAAGCGTTGAATGGATAACATTCTGTATGAGGCCGAACCAATTTTGGGTTCGGCTTTTTTGGTGTTTTTGGGTGAGCGGAAGGAGGGTGGGAGAAAGTCAGGCAACGCCCACCCTATGCCCGGACAACAGGTATGAAGGATGGGGAAAGGATGGTCGAAAGGCGGGGAAAGCCAGGCAAGGCCCACCCTATGCCCATGCAACGTGTATGAAGGGTGGGGAAAGGGTGGTCGAAAGGTGGGGAAAGCCAGGCAATCCCCACCCTATGCCCATGCAACAGGCAGGAAGGGTGGGGAAGAGGTGGTCGAAAGATGGGGGAAGCCCCGGCAAACAAAAAAGCCAAATCATCCTATCATGATTCAGCCTTCATTGTTTCCAACACCGCTCGCGCCATAATTTCTACCCCAATCATTAAGCAGGAGTGATCAAAGGTCATGTGCGGGTGGTGCAAGCCTGGTGTGAGGTCAGCGCCGAGTGCGAGCATGGTTGCCTTTATATTTGGCCGCAGTTTTGTATAAAAGTGAAAATCGTCGCTGCCAGGGGTGACCACGGTTTTGCTTAATCCTTTTCTGCCGAGTGTGTCGATGATGGCGGTTTCCATGTGGCAGTATGCTTCCTTTGAGATGATTGGAGCGGTGGTGTCTGGCTGCTGTTCTTGTTCAATGGTAATGCCGTACCATTCCTCAAGTGCTTGGAGTGTGCGTTGGATTTCGCTCTTAAGGTAGTCCAGGTCTTCGTTTGATTGGGCTCTGGCATCAATGCCAAAGATGGCGGTGCCTGGGATGATGTTTAGATTCTCGCTGCCGGCTTCGAACCTGGTCAGCTTGACAGTGTGCGGCGTCATGGGTGACAGCTTGATTTGCATAAGCAATTGGTTGAGCATCATGCCGGCTTCGATGGCGCTTGTCCCGAGATGCGGTCTTGCGCCATGGGCGTCTTCTCCGATGATTTTGCCGAGTATGTGGTGGCTTGCCCCGTGATTGATGGCAGGGGCAGCAGTGCCTAGCGGCAGTTCTTCAATCGGGCGGAGATGGAGGCCGTACAAATAGTCAACGTCATCCATGATTCCAAGCTTGGTGAGCGCAATGGCGCCTTCGCCTGTTTCCTCGGCAGGCTGGAATAGGAAGCGGATGGTTCCATTTAAGTCGTTAATGCTGTCTTTTAAGAGGGCTGCTGTCGTAAGAATGATGGATATATGGGCATCATGTCCGCAGGAATGGACTGCCTGATAGCGTCCATCTTTTTCTTGCCAAAGAGCATCCATATCTGCGCGAATGGCGATGATGGGCTTGCCAGAGCCGATTTCAGCCATTAAGCCAGGAAAGGAGGGAAATGTAGTGCATTTGAATCCATCATCACTTAGTCGCTGAAGAATGTAAGCGGTCGTTTCTTTTTCATTCCAGCTTACTTCCGGGTGAGCGTGCAGATGGGAGAAC
>CAJGCH010000037.1 GCA_904501845.1 uncultured Bacillaceae bacterium
GCTTGTGAAGGATTGGCTGACCGAGCTATTGGAGGATGGGAATTCACCGCTATTGGAGTTCTTCGACAAAGAACAGCTTAAGGCGATGGTCGAAACAGGAGGAGCATCATTCAAAGCCCCGTGGTACGGACAATTGATGAATGGCCCGCAATTGCTTGCGTATTTAATTCAGGTGGATTTATGGTTTAAGCATTATCAAATAAAGATTGAAGATTGACGCTATAGGCCTGCCGCAATCGCGGCAGGTCTACAATTTTTTTTGTTTTTATGGGAACGGATTATGGTATGTTTGTTATGGGTAATATTGGGATTTGGGAGGGAGCTTAATGAAGGATAAGGGGAATTTGCAAGGGAAAGTTTACTTTACGGTATTTTTTACAGTGCTGGCTTTACACATGACCTTTTTGCTGCTTGCCTGGGATAACATCCCTGATGAGATTGGCATCCATTACACGAATGGAGAGCCGGATGGCTATGGCAGCAAATATGTCCTGTTCCTATTGCCGTTTATTAGTTTAATTACTTGGTATAGCCTCGGTTTCGCCAAAAGGCGTCCGGAAAAATTAAACTATTTGAATCTGACAGAGCAAAACAAGGAGACCCAATATGTAAAGGGAAAAAAGATGATGACGCATTTGCAATATTTGACCGCTCTATCGATTGTTTTTATGAATGAGACTTTCCTTAAGGAGTCCATGGGGGAGAATCATACAACCCAGCTCATGATTGCCGTCATCCTGGTAGGCATTAGTGTGGTAATTCCATTTGGGTACATGATTTGGTCAGTGAGGTTGAAAGATTCCAAATAGAAAAGCAGGTGCTGTGATGCACCTGCTCAGGGGTTTTATTTCTGTTTCATTAGGATTGCATATCCACTGTCCGTAATGGATAAATGGCTGCCATCCCATATAGTTTCCGGATTGGAATAAAGAAGCTCAGATGATTGCCATTCCTCTGATGAAAGCTCTTTTTTGTTTTCACTTAAATTTATAAGAATGTAGGCATCTGCCTTTTCTGATTCTCGCTTGTACATAACAACTTCTGAGTCAATATGGACAAATAACAAGTCTCCTTCATTGGCAAGGACGGGGTTCTCCTTGCGCAAGGCAATCAGCCTTTGCACGTGCTCAAACATATCCCGGTTTTGTTCTTCTTCGTCCCAAGGCATGCATTTTCTGCATCCAGGGTCCTGTCCGCCATCAAGAGCTATCTCATCTCCATAATAAATGCAAGGAGTGCCCGTGAAGGTCAGAAGGATGGTGTAGATTTGCTTCACTTTCGCTAAATCTCCCTGACATTCAGTCAAGATTCTTGGGGTATCGTGGCTGCCAATTAAATTAAAGGCCGCCTTGTTTACAGTGTGCGGATACATATGATAAACCTTTGTCATCTTTTCGGCGAATCTGGATGGCTCTAACGTCTCTTCTGCAAACATTTCAAGAATGGCCGTCAAGAATGGATAGTTCATTACCGCATCGAATTGGTCACCGCGCAGCCATGGCATCGAATCATGCCAAATTTCCCCAAGGATATAAGCATCTTCTTTTTCGTTTTTAACAGTCTTCCTGAAGGAGCGCCAGAAATCAAAATCCACTTCATTGGCAACGTCAAGCCGCCATCCGTCAATGCCGCATTCCTCAATCCAGTACTTCGCTACAGTAAGCAAATAGTCTCTTACCTCTGGATTTTTTGTATTTAATTTTGGCATCGATGAAACATATCCAAAAGCGTCATAGTTGAGGTTTTGCTCATCAAGCGGAAGGGAATGGGGATGGAACCAATCCTTGTATTTAGATGCTTCCCCATTTTGAAGCAAATCCTGAAATGGTTTGAAATGATAGCCGCTGTGGTTAAAGACTGCATCGAGCATTACCTTTATCCCGCGGTTATGTGCCTCTTCAACAAGCTTCTTTAAGGTTTCCTTCGTGCCAAATTGCGGGTCGATTTCCATATAATCAATCGTATCGTATTTATGATTGGAGAATGCATGGAAGACAGGGGTAAAATAGATGCCTGTAATCCCTAGTTCCTTTAAGTAATCCAAGTGGTTAATGACGCCTTCAAGATCGCCGCCGAAAAAGTTCTCCGGCGTTGGTTCAGCACTTCCCCATTCAAGTGTGCCCTCTGGGTCTAAGCTTTTATTTCCGTTCGCGAAACGCTCGGGGAATATCTGGTACCAAACCGTATCCTTGACCCACTCTGGGGCGCTGAAAACCTCTGTATGATGTAAGTATGGAAGGGCAAAAAGAAGGCCAACTTCAGGAAGGTCGTCATAGAATCCCTTTTCCGTGAAGTAGGATACTTCCCCGTCATGGTCAGTGAGACGAAAAGCATACCGTGCCCGGAGATGAGGGAGTTGAACAGTCTGACGATAGTAATCATAAAGTTCATCACTTCCAGTAAAACGCATTTCCGTACTCTCATATATCCAGTTTGGCCCTTCGAAATCGTAAGGATCCCCATGAAGAAGTTCCATTTTAGCTATATCCCCTTTGCTGGCCATAATCATAATTGTAATGGAATCAAGGGAAGAGCTATATAAAAACTGGTCTCTGGCAAAATGTACAACTGAAGATTTATCCATACTTCCTCTCCTCTCAAAGTGCAATCGCTTGCATCCTTCTCGTGTTAATAATAGCGATTCATCTTTTAAAATTCAATTAAATTACGAGTTTATAAATAAACAGTTATTAATTACCCATTAATGGCGAATTTGTAACACTTTTAAAATATTGGTAAAAATGTATTGTTAATTATTGATAATTAAGTATAATTAAGGTGTTGAGTTTGCAATCGCTTTCATAAGGTAAATGTGTCGAACTTTGTTGTTTCAGTCACTATTTATATTGTCACTTTGTGCAACCGTTTGTATTCTTGGCTACATAATAGGAGGAGGGGTTGACCCATGAAGAAAGCATACTCCATCTTTTTGGTGTTAATGCTTGCGGTAGGTATTCTTGCAGCTTGCGGACCAGATAGAGAAGAAGGCGCAGGCGGGAATGAAGGAAGCAATGCAGATGGTGCTAAACCAGAAAAACTAGTCGTTTGGGAAGACACGGATAAAAGCGTAGCATTAGAACCTGCGGCTAAAGCATTCGAAGAAGAACACGGTATTAAGGTTGAATTCAAGGAATATGGAATCGCAGAGGATATGAGAAACCAACTCCGTCTTGATGGACCGGCTGGTAAAGGTCCTGACGTTCTAACTTTGCCGCATGACCAAATCGGCATGCTTGCTGAAGAAGGAACAATTCAAGAAATTACAGTCGAACAAAACATACTCGATACTTTCACGGAATCATCCATCCAAGCACAAACATATGATGGTAAACTATATGGCCTGCCAAAGGCAACTGAAACACCTGTATTTATCTACAATAAAGAATTGATGCCGGAAGCACCGGCTACAATGGACGAAGTATATGAGTTTTCCAAGGATTTCACAGATGGAAAGAAATTTGGCTTCATTGCCTTATGGGATAACTTCTATCATGCGTACGCGGTTATTGGCGGCATGGGAGGATATGTATTTGGGGAGAAAGATGGAGCTTTGCAAAGTGACGATCTTGGCATAAACAATGAAGGAGCGGTCGCGGGAGCAGAGTATATCCAGAAATGGTATAAAGAAGGCTTGTTCCCTAAAGGAGTCATTGGGGAATCCGGCGGTTCTGCACAGGATGGCTTATTCAATGAAGGCAAATTGGCCTCTGTCCAAAACGGCCCATGGGCATTCCAAGGGTATATGGATGCAGGGATTGACATTGGTGCGACACCAATGCCTAAACTCCCGAACGGGGAGCATATGACGACATTCATGGGTGTTAAGGGATGGCATGTATCTGCTTATACCGAAAACAAGGAATGGTCAACGAAATTGGTCGAATTCCTGACAAACTATGATAATGCAAAGATCCGTTTCGAGACGACAAAAGAAATCCCGCCTGTTAAAGAGCTGATTGAGGATCCTATCATCGCTGATGATGAATACTCTAATGCGGTAGCTGTTCAGTCTCAATATGCGATTCCAATGCCGAACATTCCCGAAATGGCGGAAGTATGGGGACCAGTGGCAACAGCCCTTCAAACATTGGCAACTAATAAAGCCAAGCCGCAAGAGGCAATGGATGAAGCAGCCAAAACTATCCAAACAAATATTGAAACAAATCACAGTAAATAAAGAACCTGGTGGGCATTATCCTTGTGCTGAGGGTAGTGCCCATTCTTTTGCAGGATAGCTTAAAAGATAAGGTTTTTTTCATGGAAAGGGGAGTCTTCCGAAATGGAAAGTCTGCAAACGAATATCGGACCACAAGTAACGCGGACAAAACACGCGAGGAATGCCTTGCTGCTCTCAATCATACCTGGTTTCGGCCAGTTCTATAATGGACAGAAGCTGAAAGGAACCCTCTATTTGGTCCTCTCAGTGATTTATTTCGCTACATTCTTTCAAACATTAAATCTAGGATTCTGGGGCTTAGTCACACTTGGAGAGATCCCCATGCTCGATCACTCGATTCGATTATTGATTGATGGAATTCTAGCACTCCTGATTACGGTTATCGGGCTTGTAATATATGGGCTTAACTTATTTGATGCATATAAGAACGGAAAGAAGAGAGATTTGGAGATACCTCTAAATACATTGCGCGAACAGTACCATAATCTCATTGATAATGGATTCCCCTATTTAATTATTTCACCAGGGGTATTGCTGCTTATTTTCGTCGTCATTTTCCCGATTATTTTCTCATTCCTGCTCGCCTTTACGAGCTATGATCTGTATCATTCTCCGCCTGCTAATTTAGTAGATTGGGTAGGATTCCAAAACTTTATTGATATTTTCAAGATTGATATTTGGAGAAAGACTTTCTTCAGCGTGTTTGGCTGGACGCTTGTTTGGACATTTGCGGCAACCACTCTCCAAGTGGCCTTGGGGATATTCCTGGCAGTACTCGTAAATCAAAAGGATCTTAAAGGCAAAGCCATTATACGAACAGTATTCATTTTGCCATGGGCAGTACCGGCATTTGTATCAATCTTGGTGTTTTCAGGAATGTTCAATGAATCATTCGGTGTTATCAACACAACCATCTTGGCTAACCTTGGCATCGATCCTGTCAACTGGATGACTGAATCCAATTGGACGAGATTGGCACTGATTCTGATTCAAGGGTGGCTTGGATTCCCATTCATTTTTGCCATGACAACGGGTGTCCTGCAATCTATCTCTGACGATTTATATGAAGCAGCCACAATCGACGGGGCAAGCGCGTGGCAGAAATTCAGGAAAATCACACTTCCGCTTGTGCTCTTTGCGACAGCTCCAATTATCATTACGCAATACACATTCAATTTCAATAACTTTAATATTATTTTCTTATTTAATAACGGCGGACCGGCGGTTGCCGGCCAAAATGCATGGGGAACAGATATTTTAATCTCATGGATTTACCGCTTAACGATGACTGCCGGCCAATATGGAAAAGCAGCGGCTATTACGATGATTCTTTCGTTAATCGTCATGTCTGTGGCTTTATGGCAATTTAAGAGAACAAAATCATTCCAAGAGGAGGATATGATGTGATGAAGAGTAAGAATAGCAGGAAGTTCGTCCGTTTATCATTAACCTATATAATCATCGGCATTATGTGTGCCATCATCATCTATCCTGTTCTCTGGATTATTGGCTCTTCCTTTAATCCGGGCGACAGCTTATCAGGCTCCAAAATGATTCCGGAAAATGCTACATTAAATCACTATAAAGAATTATTTGATTTAGAGAATAGCGATTATCTGCTCTGGTATTTCAATTCAATCAAGATAAGCGTGATGACGATGATATTAACGGTCATTTCCGTTTCTTTCACAGCTTACGCTTTCTCCCGCTATCGCTTTGTCGGACGGAAGAACGGACTGATGACATTCTTGATCTTGCAAATGATTCCGAACTTCGCGGCCCTTATTGCCATCTATGTTTTGGCGACGAGAACAGGGTTAATTGATACTCATCTTGGATTAGTCCTTCTTTATGTCGGCGGACAGATTCCAATGAACACCTGGCTGATGAAAGGATATTTGGATACCATTCCGCGCGATTTGGATGAAAGCGCAAAGATGGATGGTGCGGGACATTTGAGGATCTTCTTCCAGATTGTTATGCCGCTTGCAAAACCAATTATTGCGGTTGTCGCTTTATTCTCCTTCGTGGCTCCGTTTGGTGATTTTATCCTTGCGAAAATTCTCATTAGCTCAAGTGATAAGTATACGCTGGCAGTTGGATTGTACTCAATGGTTGGGAAGCAGTTCGGGGCTGAGTTTACGAAGTTTGCGGCTGGTTCAGTCTTGATTGCGATTCCAATTGCGCTTCTCTTCCTATTATTGCAAAAATATTTTGTTTCTGGTTTGACGGCAGGAGGAACGAAAGGATAAGGTTATTCTGTATGGATAATCTTGGGGGGACAAAATATGTTGAAAAGATTTACCTTCATCTTCCTTATGCCGCTGCTTTTCTTCCCGTTTCTGCCGGGGCATGGAAGCACGGCAAATTGGCAGGATGAAACCATCTATCATGTGATGGTAGACAGATTTTATAATGGAAACACAGACAATGATCGTCACGTCAACATCGACAATCTGAACAAATATCAAGGGGGAGACTTTAAAGGGGTAACGTCCAAGCTGGACTACATAAAGGAAATGGGATTTACGGCCATTGCGCTTAATCCTGTTGTCCAGAACATGGACGGAGATTATACCGGGAACTCCCCGCTTGATTTTACGGCCATTAATGAGAACTACGGAACCATCGATGAATTGAAAGAGCTTGTTAGGGAAGCTCATAATCGCGATATGAAAATCATTTTAGATTTTCAAGTGAATCATGTTGGACAAGGCCATCCATGGCTTGAAGAGGATGGGAAGGAAGATTGGTTCCATGAAGAGAGGACCATTACTGAGGCAGGAGAATCCCGTGATCAAGAAAACGGCTGGCTCGATGGGAAGCCTGATTTAGCTCAGGAGAACCCCGTGGTTGCGAGCTATTTGATTGATGCGGCCAAATGGTGGGCTGAGAAAACGGACATTGACGGGTATCGCCTGTTGTATATGGAATATGTGCCGGAGTCCTTTTGGGCAGATTTTATTAATGAGGTAAAAACGGACCATCCCGATCTCTATCTTCTCGGTGAAGCGGATGTAGAAGCTGTACAGAACTTGCGTCTTGATGGTGTGCTCGATAAGGAGCAGCTGGGAGAGTTGCAAAAGGCCTTTGCAACTACAGATAGAGAGATGGATTCCTTATTTAATAGATGGGATAAGCTCTTTGGAATGCTTGAGAATCCGCATAATACAGTTATTTCAATGGATACGGAAACGACAGAGAGATTTACGAAGGAAACCGAGCGAGCCAAAGAATTCCCGGGAACACGATGGAAAATGGCTCTCACTTATTTATATACAATGCCTGGTATACCAATGATGACCTATGGGTCTGAAATTGCATTAAATGGCGGGGATAAGCCGGATAATCATCGGATGATGAATTTCCGAACCGATGAAGAGCTGATAGAATATATCACAAAGCTATCTGATTTAAGGCAAGAATACCCGGCTTTAGCAGCAGGTGACCTAGAACTGTTACAAACAGATGGCGCAATGGCCGTCTTCAAAAGAGAGACGAAAGACCAGACAATGATTGTGGCAATCAATAATAGCTCGAAAACAAAAACCATCCAGCTTGATTCAGCCCTCTTTGAGAACAATCAAGAATTGAGAGGGAAATTGAATACAGACCTAGTCAGGGAACAGGATGGGTTATATGGAATCACGCTAGAGCGGGAGACGGCTGAAGTCTATTTGGTCGAGGAAGAATCAGGTTTGAATATTGGCTTCTTAGCCATTCTAATTCTTATTCCGATTAGCTTTGTGGTTTTTTTGATTGTGGCAAAGAAAAAGGGTAGACAAACAAACTAAATGTAGTGAAAATATAGGGAGAGTGTAAGCGCTCCCTTGTTTTGTTTGATTTACTGGCATTTCGCTTCCCTAGTGAAAGCGTAGAATGCTTCGTGAATAAGACTTTAGTGAGGTAATGTGCTTATGAAAAAGAAATGGTGGAAAGAAGCGGTCTGTTACCAAATATATCCGAAGAGTTTCATGGATTCCAATGGTGATGGGATTGGTGACTTACAAGGAATCATTAATAAACTGGATTATATACAGGATTTAGGGATTGATGTCATATGGATATGTCCAATCTATCAATCGCCAAACGCGGATAATGGCTATGATATTAGTGATTATCAAGCAATTATGAAAGATTTCGGCACAATGGAGGATTTCGACCGCTTGCTGGGTGAAGTGCATGCTCGCGGTATGAAGTTAATCATGGATTTGGTCGTTAATCATACGAGTGATGAGCATCCTTGGTTTGTTGAATCAAAATCTTCTCCGGATTCTCCAAAACGAGATTGGTATATTTGGAGCGATGGTGCGGAGGATGTGCTTCCGAACAATTGGGAGAGCATCTTCTCAGGCAGCGCTTGGGAGTATGATAAGAAAAGCGGTCAATACTACTTGCATGTCTTTGCCAAAAAGCAGCCTGACTTGAATTGGGAAAACACGGAGATGCGTGAAGCTGTCTATTCCATGATTAATTGGTGGCTTGATAAAGGTATTGATGGTTTTAGAATTGACGCTATTAGCCATATTAAGAAAAAAGAGGGCTTCCCGAATGCGGAAGCGGGCGATCAGTCACAGATTCCCGGGTTCTCCTACTATACGAACCAAGAGGGTATCCATGATATTCTGCAGGAGCTCAAAGAAAGAACCTTCACTCGCTACGACATCATGACAGTAGGCGAAGCAAGCGGCGTGAACAGCGAAGATTCCGATCCATGGGTAAATGAGGAGATTGGCGCCTTTAATATGGTTTTTCAATTCGAGCATTTGGCCCTTTGGGAGAAGGAAGCAGAAACTGAGCTTGATCTGGCTGCTTTTAAAGCCATCATGAATAAATGGCAGACAGGCCTTCATCGAAAGGGATGGAATGCCCTGTTTATCGAGAACCATGATAAGCCACGAATCGTCTCCACCTTAGGTGACGAACAGGATTACTGGGAAGAAAGCGCCAAAATGCTTGGCGCCATGTATTTCTTCATGCAAGGTACACCATTCATCTATCAAGGGCAGGAAATCGGGATGACGAATGTCGCCTTCGAATCCATATTGGATTATGATGATATTAGCATGAAGAATTTTTATTATATGGAGCTGGCAAAAGGGAAGAGCCATGATGATTTGATGAAAATTATCTGGAAGAGCGGAAGGGATAATTCAAGGACCCCAATGCAATGGGATTCCTCGCCAAATGCTGGTTTTACGCACGGAGCTCCGTGGATGAAAGTAAATCCGAATTATCAAAAAATCAATGTAAAGGCACAGGAGGACACCCCTAATTCCATCCTCCATTTCTATAAGAGAATGATTCAGTTGCGCAAACAGCATGAATGCCTAGTATATGGTGATTTCAAGGTTCATTTAGAAGAGGATCCGAATATCTTTGCCTATTCACGTAGTGACGGAGAACAAACGGCATTGATCATCAATAATTTCAGCAGAGAGAATCAGGTCGTTCAAATGCCGGAATTTTCCGGAAGGGTGAAGGATGTAATTCTAAGCAATTATCAGAAGGATGACAGGCAAACAGATCCATTCATCCTATCACCATATGAGACGATTGTGTATCTCCTGGGAAGCTTTTAAGAAAGGAAGGCTGATTGTATGGCAGTGACCATTAAGGATGTTGCAAAATTGGCAAATGTAGCTCCATCTACAGTATCAAGAGTAATTGCCAACAATCCGCGAATCAGTGAAAAGACAAAGCGAAAAGTGCGAAAGGCAATGAATGAGCTAGGGTATCATCCTAACTTTATCGCAAGAAGTCTTGCTAGCAAATCAAGTGATGTACTAGGAATCATCATGCCGAGGTCAGGAGACGGTTCTTTCCTTAATCCTTTCTTTCCAACAGTCATGAAAGGATTGAGCCAAGCGGCACATGATGACCGTCTAGGACTGCAAATCACAACAGGTATCACGGAAGAGGAAATATACGACGAAGTTGAGAAGATGGTTCACGGCGGCCGTGTGGACGGATTGATTCTCCTCTATTCGAAAGTCGGTGATAAGGTGCTCCATTATTTAAGGGAGGCCAATTTTCCGTTTGTTGTAATTGGTAAACCGTTTGAATATGAGAGCAGTATTAGCCATGTCGATAACGACAACTTCCAAGCAGGGAAGGATGTGGCCAAATACTTGCTGGATAGCGGGCACACGGATATCGCCTTTATCGGGGGGAATGCAGATCTTGTTGTGACCATCGAACGGATAAAAGGCTATGAGGCGGCACTTAAAGAAGCAGGTATTCCCATGCGCAACGAATATGCTATCCATGAGGATTTTATGCTTGAAGGCGGGAAGGAAGCCGTCAAGCGGCTAATGGAATTAGAGAATTCCCCGACTGCCTTGATTGTCGCCGATGACTTTATGAGCTTGGGTGTTTTGAATATGCTTGATGAGCTAGGAAAGGATGTACCAGGCGATATTTCTGTTTTTAGCTTCAATAATGTACTTCTCGCGGAATTATCTAAGCCGCCGCTGTCATCAGTGGATATTAATATTGAGTCACTCGGCTATCAAGCTGTGAAATTGCTGTTAACGCGGATAAAAGAACCGGGCAGCCCGGCTATGAGGATGATTGTTCCTTATCAGCTTGTAATTCGCTCCTCGGTCGCAAAAATGAATAAGTAACGAGTAAGAAGCTTGGGGGCAACTCCCAGGCTTCTTTAAGTTATTACCGTCCCTCTATGAACGAGTGGTTATCTGTTAGAATAAGAAATGACACATGAAATCTAGTATCTAGAAAGATGGTGATTGAGATGTCAATCAAAATTGCGGTAGTTGGAAGTATTAATATGGATTTAGTGACATCTGTAAAAAAGGTGCCTATAGCAGGGGAAACTGTAATGGGAGAAACATTTGCAACCATGCCGGGAGGGAAGGGAGCAAACCAGGCTGTGGCTGCAGCAAGGCTTGGGGCAGAGGTTTCCATGATTGGCTGTCTTGGAAACGATTATTTAGGGGATGGCCTCCTTGAAGTCTTGCACAAGGAAGGAATCTGCACTAAAGCAGTCAAAAGGGTCGATGGCTCAAGCGGTACGGCAAGCATTATTCTATCTGAAGGCGATAACCGCATTATTGTCGTGCCGGGCGCCAATCATAAGATGACCCCTCAGTGGATTGAAGAGAACAGAAAAGTTATTGAGGAAAGTAATCTTCTTCTCGTTCAACTAGAGATTCCGCTTAATTGCGTTCAAAAAGCGCTAGAAATTGCCAAGGCAGCCAATGTTAAAACCATTTTGAATCCGGCACCAATTACGAGGCTTCCGGCAGAAATCGTCAGGTTCTCGGATTACATAACACCTAATGAACATGAATACCAAACTCTTTTAGAGGATTTTTCCGCCGCGGATCTCTCGGCTAAATTAATCATCACGATGGGGCAGAATGGAGTTCTCTACTATGAGGATGGAAAGGAAGTGCGCATACCAGCCCAGAAGGTACCTGTCCTCGATACAACTGGGGCAGGAGATACGTTTAATGGAGCACTGGGAGTGGCGTTATGCGAACAGATGGGATTAGACGCAGCTATCCGTTTTGCCAATAAGGCAGCCGCTCTGTCCGTCACACAAATCGGTGCCCAAAATGGCATGCCTACGAAAAAGATGATAGGACAGCTTAATTAAATAAATCCCCGTCTTCAAAATCGAAGACGGGGATTATTCGTATTAGCCGTTCACGACGGAACCGCCATTGACATGAATGACTTGTCCGCTCACATAAGAGGAATCATCGCTTGCCAGGTAAACATAGGCTGGCGCTAGCTCAGAAGGCTGACCAGCACGTCCAAGCGGTGCATTCTTGCCAAATTCTTTTACTTTTTCCGCGGGGAATGTCGCAGGAATAAGCGGTGTCCAGATTGGACCAGGTGCAACTCCATTTACGCGGATTCCCTTGTCCGCAATATTATTGGCTAATGCTCTCGTAAAGGAGACGATAGCTCCTTTAGTTGAAGAGTAATCAATAAGCTGCGGATTTCCTTGGTAGGCTGTAATAGATGCCGTGTTAATGATGGAGCTTCCTTTAGATAGATGCGGAAGAACAGCTTTTGTTAAATAAAACATGGAGAAGATATTCGTACGGAATGTCTTTTCAAGCTGTTCATCACTGATATCTAATAAGCTTTCTTGTACATGCTGTTCGGCAGCATTATTGACAAGAATATCAATCTTGCCGAACTCAGATTTCACTTTATCAACTATTTCGCGGCAGAATGAGCTGTCTCCTACATCTCCAGCGAGAAGCATGCAGCGAACGCCTTCGTTTTCCACCATATCCTTCGTTTTGTTGGCATCTTCATGTTCATTCAAATAAACGATGGCTACATCTGCGCCTTCCTTGGCAAAGTAAAGGGATACAGAACGGCCGATGCCGCTGTCGCCGCCTGTAATGATGGCTGTTTTTCCTTTCAGCTTCCCGCTGCCTTTATAGTTTTCATCTACTTCAATTGGATGAGGGTTCATTTCTTCTGTATGGCCAGGCTGTTCCTTTTGCTCCTGTTTTGGGAATCCGTCTTTTCCTAATTTAATATCTTCATTCATCTTATATCATCCTTTCATGACAATGGTGGTCTCTAATGTTATTCCTCATATCAGGGAAAAGAAACCTAAAAATGAAAAGATTGGGGGGAGGAATGAATTTGTATTTTGGGGGCAGACAGAAAAGGAAGCTTTGCCGTGAATGGCCAGCTTCCCTATCATTAATCATTATCTAAAGTTAATAAATTGAACGTCGACCGTTAAGTCAGCTTCCCGAATCGCGGCCATTACCTGCTGAAGATCATCCTTGCTTTTGCCGGTGATGCGAATCTGATCCTCCTGAATCTGTGATTTCACTTTTGTGCCGGAATTCTTCACGATTAGATTGATTTTTTTCGCATTGTCTTTATCGATTCCCTGAACTAGCTTTGCACGCTGACGGACTGTTCCGCCGGAAGCACCTTCAATTTTGCCGTAATCCAAGTTCTTTACCGGAACGCCGCGCTTGATTAATTTGCTGAACAGGACATCTTTAAGCTGGCCCAATTTGTAGTCATCATCGGAAATAAGGACGAGCTCTTCATCTTCAAGGCGGATGTCACTTTTGCTGCCCTTGAAATCATAGCGGGTCTTGACTTCCTTCATCGCTTGAGTGACAGCGTTTGTAACCTCTGATAAATCGATTTTTGATACGACATCAAATGAGCTATCTTTTGCCATCTGAATACCTCCATTTATCTAGTTTTATATATGACTGCAGTTTTATATTCAAAGCTAATTATAGGGAAAATTCCAAACATGTTCAAATTCAAAAAAAAAGAGGATTTTGATTGAAATCCTCTCTGGTATCGTTATAAGATGTAAATTATGATTTCATTATAAATGGTCTGTTTTTTTGGAGTATGATTTTTTTCCTGCTTTCCGATTTTGCTCTTCTTGAATATTTTTGATTTCATGTTTTGCCTGGTTATCTCGTGCTTTCTTGTTATTATCAGATGTATGATGTGCCATTATTTAGAGCCCCCTATTTGATTTATTAGTGCATTTATGTCTAGTATGGTGCGAATAGGGAAAAATAATGTATGAAAAAGCACTTTTATTCAGGAAGCTTATTCAAGAAAAAGATGGCAATCGTTCCAGGTCCTGAATGGGCTCCGATTGTCGCGCCCACTGATGAGATAAAGACTGATTTTGGCTGGAATGTTTCTTCGATGAGTGCCTTGTATTCCATTGCTTCTTCCAAATCGTCTCCATGGCTAATGCCGATGATTTGCTCATTAAGCTGATTTCCGCGTTCTTTCATCGTTTCAATGACAGCGCGCATTAATTTTTTCTTTCCGCGGAATTTCTCAAGCGGAATTAATTTGCCGTCTTCAACATTGAGCAGCGGTTTAATGTTTAATAGGCCGCCGATAAATGCGGAAGATTTAGAGATACGTCCGCCGCGGGCCAAGTATTCCAAATCAGCTACCGTGAATAAATGCTCCATATGGGAACACTGGAATTTCGCAATTTCGGTCAATTCGGCTAAGCTTTTGCCGTTAGCTGCATTGCGTGCTACTTCCATGACAGCTAACCCAAGCCCTAAAGAAGCACATTTGCTGTCGATAATCTCAAGTTCGAACTCAGGGAACTCAGCCTTGACTTCCTCGAGCATCATAACGGCTGTTTGATATGTACCACTTAACTCAGATGAAAAGGCAATATACAATCCTTGGCGCTTGTCCTTAGCCAATTGCCTGAAAGTTTCATAGAAATCCTGAGGAGAAACCTGCGATGTTTTAGGGGCTTTTCCATTTCGCATTGCATCATAGACTGTCTTAGGCTTAATAGTCACTAAATCGTTAAATTCTTCATTATCCATATGGACTTTTAACGGTACGAGTATGATGTTGTTACTTTGGAAGTATTCTAATGGTAAGTCACAAGCACTGTCTGCTATAATTTGAACATTCATTATAAAGCACCTTCTTTTTTTGAATTCATTTTAATTTTATCATAAAGAAAAATCACAATTTGTCTATAAATTTATTCTATCATGTTTATGGATGGATACCATCTAAGGAGGAACAAAGTTTGGTTTGGAATGAAACAAAAAAAATAATAGCTGTTATCGTGGGAGCCGTTTTAAATGCGATTGCCATGAATTTCTTCCTAATTCCCGCGAATGTTTTCGCGAGCGGATTTACTGGAACGGCTCAAATTATCTCAGCTGCATTCAGCATGTTCACGAGTATCGAAATTTCAACAGGTGTTCTCGTTTTACTATTGAATATACCAATTGCTATTCTGGCATGGTTTAAGGTAGGGAAATCATTTACTTTTTATAGCTTTATGGCTGTCGTGTTAATGTCTTTCTTCTTGGAAGTCATTCCAGTGCAATCCTTTTCAGATGATATATTGCTCAATGCCGTCTTTGGCGGTGTTATCGGTTCTGCCGGTGTTGGTATTACCTTACGTTTCGGTGCCTCAACAGGCGGTATGGACATCGTTGCAATGATCCTCTCACGGATTAACGATAAGCCAATCGGAATCTATTTCTTGATGCTAAATGGCGCGATTGTCGCGATTGCAGGGCTTATGTATTCTGAGGAGCAAGCGCTCTATACTCTTGTGTCTCTATACGTATCCACAAGAGTAATTGATACTATTCACACGAGACATATTAAAGTCACCGCGATGATTGTGACGAAGCATGCGGACGAGCTGAAGAAAGCAATCCACTCCAAGCTAGTCAGAGGAATTACGATGATACCTGCAGTAGGTGCCTTTACAGGCGAAGATAAACATATGCTCATGATTGTTATCAGCCGTTATGAGCTTTATGATTTACAAAGCGTTATTCAGCAGGTTGACCCATCAGCGTTCACCAATATCGTTCAATCAACAGGAGTCATTGGGTCGTTTAGGAAAGACTGATGATAGACAAACACCTTCTTCATAATAAGGAAGGTGTTTTTTTTATACCAAAAGAGAGCGGTATTTCAAAAAGAAAGCGCTTACGACAAAAAATATTTTTTTGACGGACATGCTTATATCCGTGAGCACGGAGAGATAGAAACCAGTCTTATTTGTTTATTAAAAAAATGATTCCACACTTGTTCTCTATAAAGATTGTAGTCTTTTGTAAGGATTTTATCTTCATGAAATATATAGGAATATGAAAAAGGCTGTTGAACTCGATGGGAACATCTAACGTTTATAGGTTATAAAGTATGAGTTGATGCAAATTTCGACAATAAAACCCCGTTTTCATTTCCTATTTTCTATACTACAATCAACAATAAGTTCTCTGTTGAGAACAAAATGTGAAATATGGAGGTAGGTATGGAGGATACTATTAGTTTCAAAGAAATAATCAATGTGATAAAGAGGCGGGTTAATCTGATAATCTTGATGACATTAACCGCCACATTGGCCAGTGGCATAATTTCCTATCTCTTTTTATCTCCAATGTATGAGTCTTCTACACAAATTCTTGTCAATCATTCTACGAACTCAAACCAGGCCC
>CAJGCH010000038.1 GCA_904501845.1 uncultured Bacillaceae bacterium
AGAGGAAAGTGACCGCTGGCGTTATCGCTAATCGGAGATTGTTACTGCGAAGCATTGCATTGGGTTAAAAACACCATTCAATACTTTCAGTGATAGGATGGTCATGGCATTTAAAGACAAAGCGAAAGAATAAACAAAAAAAGAGCTAACTAATCGATCAAAATCAGTTAGCTCTTTTCTTATAGATAATGAATTTTGTTGCCATTATGTTGCCACGGAAGTCTCTAATCCTCAGATTACGAGCTTTTTTCGTCCTCTGATATTATTCCCACTCAATCGTCGCAGGCGGCTTAGACGTGATGTCATAAACGACGCGGTTGATGTGATTAACCTCATTGACGATACGGGTAGAGATTTTCTCTAACACATCCCATGGGATTCGTGCCCAATCAGATGTCATTCCATCGATGGATGTTACAGCACGGATACCAATTGTGTAATCATATGTTCGCGCATCGCCCATGACGCCGACACTGCGGATGTCAGGAAGGACGGTGAAGTATTGCCAAATATCGCGGTCAAGCCCGGCAAGGCGAATTTCTTCGCGAAGGATGGCATCAGATTCTCTGACGATCTCAAGCTTCTCTTCCGTTACTTCGCCAAGAACACGGATTCCTAGACCCGGGCCAGGGAATGGCTGCCTCCAGACGATTTCATCCGGAATGCCCATTTCTGTTCCAAGAGCACGAACCTCGTCTTTGAAAAGCGTATTCAAAGGCTCGATCAATTGGAATTGCATGTCTTCAGGAAGCCCGCCTACATTATGGTGAGATTTGATTGTTTGCGCAGTTGCTGTACCGCTCTCAATGATATCGGTGTAGAGTGTACCTTGCGCCAAGTAGTCAATGCCCTTTAATTTAGTAGCTTCATCATCGAATACATAGATAAACTCGTTACCGATGATTTTGCGTTTTTGTTCCGGGTCACTGACACCAGCGAGTTTAGACATGAAGCGTTCTTTTGCATCAACTTTGATGACGTTCATGTTAAAGCCTTCTCTAAAGGTTTTCATAACACCTTCTGCTTCACCTTTACGAAGAAGTCCGTGGTCAACAAAGATACATGTCAATTGATCGCCGATGGCTTTATGGATCAACACGGCTACAACAGATGAGTCAACACCGCCGCTAAGCGCACAAAGCACTTGCTTGTCACCGACTGTTTGGCGGATTTTCTCCATTTCCATTTCAATGAAGTTGGCCATGGACCAGTCACCCTTACATTTACATACGCCGAATACGAAGTTCTTAAGAAGGTCATTCCCGTATTCAGAGTGACGTACTTCCGGGTGGAATTGTACGGCATATAGCTGGCGGCTGTCATCGCTTATCGCCGCAATCGGACAAGATGGGTTAGTCGCATCGATAGCGAATCCTTCTGGAGCAGTTACGACATGGTCACCATGGCTCATCCATACAGTTTGATCTTCTGGAAGACCTTTGAACAAGACGGATTCATGGTTTACATGGATGTCAGATTTGCCATATTCACGCTTGCTTGCACGTTCTACCTTACCGCCGAAGTGCTGTGTCATTAATTGCATGCCATAGCAGATGCCCATGACCGGAATGCCCATATCAAAGATGCGCTCGTCACAGGAGAAAGCCGTTTTGTCGTACACGCTGTTTGGCCCTCCGGAGAAGATGATTCCCTTTGGATTTAATTTCTCAATTTCCTCAACGGTAATCGTGTGCGGGTGCAGTTCACTATATACACCAAATTCACGTATTCTTCGCGTGATTAACTGGTTATACTGGCTTCCAAAATCAAGGACGACAACCATTTCCTGAATTGGAAGATCTGTTGTTTCTACCATTGCTTTCACCTCATTAAATAGTTTAGATCGGTTAACTTGAGCAATTAATCATCCAAAGAGATGATTCATCTCTTAATCCTCCCATTCGTAATAAAGCATCCGGCATTTGCTGGTGCACGAAACGAATAACCATATATCCTAAGCTATAAGCCGCTTCTCTATTCGAACAAGCTTCCTTCGACCATAAGCTATGGAATAAAGAAAAACTAGAATTCCCTATATGCATTTCAGAATTCTAGTAGCTTTTTATATTCTTCCCTCATAGTCAAATCATTTATCCGGTGATTTGGTATGAACTTTCGAACCTTATTTCCGAAATTATATGAAGGGTTTGGATGCTGTGTAATATTAACCTCGCATAATTGTAACAGTGAGGGAAAAGCGGGGTCAAGCAATTGTTTTCAAAATCATCTTTTCCCACTTAGATCCGTACTCATTCCAATCTGGTGCTGCACTAGTGCCGGAGTATAGGATTCGTTCATATTCTGCTGTAAGCTTACCCATTTCTGCTGTCCCGAAGAACTGGTCCACATATCTCGCATATTCACGCAGGGTTTGTCCTTCTTCCCGCTTGATGCCAAAACGTTTCAGTTCCCCAAGTAAACGTACATAGGCTTGCACAAATTTCTCTTCCGATTTCGACCTTTTATAATAGAAAACCCACAGTCGCGGAGCCCATTTGCCCCTTAGCCAATAAATGACCGCAGCCACAACGCCTAAGGCGAGCACTGTACCAGCGACCGCTTTCCATGAATCCTTCAGGAAATTGACAATCGACGTTATGTCGAAGGAGTTGTCCGCTCCTCCCCCCTCATCTGCTCGTTCAGGCACAGCCGCTCTATCCTGATCCGGTGTATCGGCTTCAGCTGATTCAGGCTCTTCTTGTTCCTCCTGCTCAAAGGTCTCAATGAACCGGGCTTCCGGGTTAAATCCTTTCGTCGGCTCAAACGGGACCCATCCTGTGCTCGGGAAGAAGACTTCCGGCCATGAATGGGCATTATTATTCGTCACCTCATAATAAGATCCGCCCGCTTCGCTATCATACATTGACAGGCCGGCTGTGTATCCTTTCACCCAGCGCACTGGAATGCCTAACGATCGGACTAATACCACCATGGATGTCGAGAAATTATCACAATAGCCGATATTCGTCTCAAACAGGAATTGGTCGACATAATCCTGCTCTTCAGACGGATATGGGACTCCTGCCTGGCTGTACGTAAACCTCTCACCCCGCAAATATTCTTCAATCGCCTTTACCTGGTCATACACGGAATCGGACTCAGCATCCTCAGAGACGATTTCATAAGCCAGATCCCTGACTCTCGATGGCAAAGATGACGGCAATTGCAAATACTCACTATTCTCATCCAATCCTTTATAATCCTCCATCTTGTTCTCCCTCAAGACATCCAAATAGAAGGTTGGACTCATAAAGGTGATGCTCACATCTTCAATCTTATCCCGTTCGGCATCATCCCTATGAAGCGGGACAATACGGGATGTCGTCTCTGAATAGAGCAGTTCCTGCGGATACATCTCCCCGTTCACGATAATTTTTTCGATATACATCGGATCTGGATAAGGGATATGCCCATGGTCAATCTCGATATCAAGCTCAGCTGTTACCGCTTCGTTCTTCCGTTCTCCTAGGTAATCAAACAATCTAACATTCTCATCTTCGTAAAAAGCTGTTTGCGCACCTCTGCTATTTTCCCAACCCTTTCCTGTATAAAGGGTTTTATGTTCAATCTTCCAGTTCGTGCGCACCGGTGTTTCCGCCTTGAACACGACAGAATCATCCCCGATGAAATCCCCTCCCAGCTTCTGATCATTCTCCCCGTAGCCTATTCTCTTGCGATCAGCTCCATATTTCTCTGAGGTTGACTTAATGAAGGAAACGGGGTCTGGCCATATGGCCTGGGGTTTCGGCGCGGAGAATCCAATTAGGACACTTATGGCAATCATGCCTGCAAGCGCCGATACCCAAATACCCGCCTTTCTCGCCGAATAGGGAAGTCCATCCTGAGTAAAGAGACGAATCAGCGCCAAGGCCCCTAACACAGCAAACCCGCAAATGACGAGCCGGACGATTGCCCCATCCCCATCATAAGGTGTGAAAGTATCGAGCACCGTCACATACAAGAAGGTCAGGAACAAGAATAAAAAGAGACGCTGCTTTACCATCACCCAATAATGGAGAAGGTAGCAAAGCATCCAAACGACAAGGAAGAAGAGGAATGTGCGAAATCCTGGCGTCAGTCCTCCCCAGTCACCCATAAATGAATCTCGGATTCCATCAGCTAAGTCAGCAAAAAGCAGTCCAAGCCAAGCTTCCTCCCCCATCATCGTAATGGCATGGTAATGAAGGATATACAAGCCCACGCCTATATAAAAGAAGGAAACCGGCACAACCCATTTCCATGATACGCTACAGGCATACAGCGCAACCAGAAGGGCTGCGTATACCATAAAGAAGCCGATATTTGATGTATCCGTTATCTCTTCAACTGGTCTCAGCCATTCCAGAAAGAGCAAGAACGCAAAGAAAAATAAAAGTAGGCGCACGCCTGGGTTCATTTGATTCCTCATCATCTCATCCGCTCCTTCCACACATCCCACTGACTTCTATCATGAATGACGGAAATCGTCACCCCATGATTGGCTGCATATAAATACGCATCCTGCTCAGATTTCTCCACCCCTTGCAATGGATTCTTCCGGAAGAATAGAATCGTGAGCGGATGCTTCCCATCAGTCAAACGGGTATAAGCTTGCACCATAGACATGTTCAGCCTTGATGTGATAACGATTAATGCGGCATGCTCAGGAATAGACCTTTTCGGCGGAGCATAGGAGGCCTCTCCTGTTTCCATCGCCTTCAGTCTCGCGAGGTAATACATGATTCGCTGGCGGTGCACCTTGCCCTCCTTTACCTCAATCAGCTGGTTCTGCCGCTCTCCCCGCGCCCATATACCAACACGCATTCCCTTCTCAAGCACGGCCTCTGCCAGTGATGCGGCAAAGGTGACCATCTCCTCGAATATGTGGTACTCACTAATACCATTAAGCATCAAGAAGCTGTCACTGCTATGATTCTCTTCAAAGTTCTTAGATTTCAAACCCATTCCTCGCGCACTCGATTTCCAGTCAATCGTTACCATGCGATCACCTGGCTCATAATCACGGATACCCGATACCATGGCCGTCTCCTGCCTGATTTTATACAAATTGGTCCGCTGGCCCTGCTCATATTCACTCTTCAACTTTTGAACGGCAAGACTCACAGTCTGCGGCAAGACAAGCACTGTCTCTTTGGTCTTAGCTGTCCATTCTTTCTCCAAAATTCCGAGAAGGTCGCCCGTACGCAGAACGATATCAGAAAACTCATGCTCCCCGCGCGCCAAGTCCTCTAATGTATAGGAAAACTCAAGCTCTCTCCTGAACCCAATAAACACAAGTGCACTCTGCTTCTTACTGCCAGAAGAGACATCCAGGGTTCGCGGAAGCTGCTCATCTACACATACATACAAAATGGGCACAGGATATTTCCGCTGGATGCGAATCCTCATCTCTAACGAATCACCGGCATGCAGCGTCCGGTCCCCTGCCACGCGTTCAATATGAAAATCAGCTAAAGGGTAAAGGAGAATGAGTAATGCATAGATTACAAACGGAAGGAAGCTATAAAAGAGAAACCAGCTAACAAAGCCACCTTGAAACATGGCATATGAAAAAGTCGTCCCTAGCAGAAACAAAAGCAACGTCAATTTCGACCATTTTCTAAGAAGAGAGCGGAACTTGTTCATCATTAGTTCACTTGCCTTTGGACAGGCACAGGTGTCTTCGCCATTATTTCTCGAATGATTGTCTGTGCATCAGTCCCTTCATATAGAGCTTCAGACCTCATGATGATCCGGTGACTGCATACATATGGGGCTAAATATTGCACATCATCCGGCAAGCAATACTTCCGTCCATGCATAAAGGCCCATGCCTGTGAGGCTCTCATTAAAGCAATCGACCCGCGCGGACTGACACCTAAGTACACACGTTTGTCTGCACGAGTTTTAGCCATCAGCTCCACAATATAGCGCGCAATCGATTCATCAACAAAGACGTTCTGCACTTCTTCCTGAAGTTCGGCCATCTCATCCAACGTAATCACTGGCTTTAACTGATCCGTCGATGCCTGCATTTGGGCGTTCATTAATATCGCTATCTCATCTCCCCTATCTGGATAGCCCATTTTCGTTTTAATTAAAAACCGATCAAGCTGGGCCTCAGGAAGGGAATAGGTGCCTTCATATTCAATAGGGTTCTGGGTTGCCATAACAAAGAAAGGAGAATCAAGCTGATGGGTAACGCCATCAACGGTCACGCGATGTTCCTCCATCGCTTCAAGGAGTGCTGACTGTGTCTTAGGGGAAGTACGGTTGATCTCATCCGCGAGGATTATATTGCCCATAATCGGACCTGGGCGAAACTCGAACTCATGCTCCTTCGGGTTATAAATCGAAATGCCCGTTACATCAGAAGGAAGCAAGTCAGGGGTGAATTGAATACGTTTATAATCAGCCTGAATTGACTTCGCCAATGCCTTCACAAGCATTGTCTTCCCAACACCAGGCACATCCTCCAAAAGTAAATGCCCCTTGGCCAATAGAGCCACAAGACTTAGCTTTGCTACCTCTGTCTTTCCGATAATAACCTTCTCGACATTCTGAATAATCTTCTGGATCGTTGGATTGGTTGTTTCCTGCATATATTTACGGCCCCCTCTGCTTTATACCTTAATTGTTATAATATTCCTACTTAACAGTCAATTATTTTACGTTAAATAGTTGTGAAAAATAGGGAAGGTGAGCTTTTTGAAGGAACAGCTAAAGGCAAATCAATCTCCCGAGTGAATAGGTATGAGGAGATTGATTTGCCTTTTTCCTAATGATATGTTTTTAGTTTCTTAGTTTTTCTTTAACTTGCCTTATTAAATTCTCGTCCCGCTCTACAAGACTGGAAGCAAACCGCTTTCGCAATTGCGGTTGTTCAATGCTTGCTAACACAGGAGGAATATGACTCCACTCTGCTTCATCCCAAATCGTATTAAATCCATCTACTGTCTCATTTAAATAGTCATCCATTACATCTAAGGTAGAGGTCGATAGGTTTTTTACTAAAACCCGGTACTTAAAGTAACCGAGCCTATTTCTATTCTTCTCAACATAACTCAATAACGCTTTGTTCTTCTCAAAATCATCCTTGAGCCTTTTCATCAAGACAAACAAAGCAGCATCTGAATTAATCATAATGGAATCAGCTAGCTGTTTATCATTGTTGTCAAAGTATCCTTTTTGAAACAGCTGCTTTTGCAAATCGGCCATTAGCTGATATTCATCAAGAAAGCGTTGACGTGCCCCCAGAATAACATCCATATATTCCTCATAACGAGCTGCCATTTTCTTTTCCTCAGAAGTTTTCGCCCATTTATTTATCGCTGTTCTTGCATCCTTGAAGTATGCCGTATTCACTCTCGCTTTTCTCTGGTATTCGTTATGAATCCTCCTAATAGAAACTAACATACCGCTAATCATCTTTACTGCATTTAGCTTCTCTTCCTCTGTCACTGGAAAATCGGTATATAGAGCGTATCCATTTGCCATGCCACCTTTGACATATATGCCCATGTGATAGACCTTTTCATCATTTTTATAGGCAAACCCAGGTGATTGATACTCCTCCCCTGATCTTCTATATTGCTCAAAATATTCTTTCAAGAAATCATCCCCATATACACATTTACGAACCAGTCAGCCATTTGAAAGGTTTCGTTACCCCTTTCCATACCTCCTTAGCTGCTCTGCCTACCTTGGATTCCGAAATACTCGACCAATTTTTAGCGGCCCACTTAACACCTTTTCCTGCAAGCCATATTGCTCCACCAACAGCAGCTATTCCCAATCCTACCGCCTGGGCACCTGGAAAAGCAGCTGTCAGCATCCCTGCATTAAAAACCAGTTCACCAAAATCCGATGCGGTCGTCGCACCCGCCTCAACTTTTTCTGATGTAGCTGCATTGCTATCAATAACCTTCCATGTATCTCCTGCCGATTGAACAGTATTCACTAGAGAAAAACCTGTACTAACAGCGCTTGTTGCAATATTGAATTTCGTCAACATTCCATAGGATGCGGCGCCGTTCATTACGGTTGGAAGTACTTCCATGCCATCATTCACGGTCGTTATTGCCGAAAATGCAGTCCTATTTATATCTGCATATCCATTATAAATATCCAAAGCCATTCCAGAGCCATTATGAACATCCTCCAGTAAATCAAACCAAGGCGGCGTCCTTTCACCAAGAGGTAGTTTAGCTCCGTTTAAAATTAGTGTTGAAAAGAAATTGGGCCCTCCGAAGGTACCTTTTAAATTGACATTATCCCCTTGTTCCAGGATGCTAACTGCAAAGTCAACCTGCCCATTGATTACATCATTGCCAAGATAGGAGGCAATATCCCACGGATCTATCCCTTGATCTTCATCCTTTTGCTCTTTCGAGATGTTCGACGGAATGACAGATTCATTTAATAAGGCACCCTGAATAGTGCCATCTTTATCCTCATTGTTTGAAGGTATAAGTGGAAGGTATGGGTTAGAAACATATGGCGGTAACGGCTTTAGAGTACCACTGCCAGAGGGGATGAGTCCACTTCCCCCGCCTGCCTCGTTACTGTTCTCTGGGATAATATTGCTTCCGCCGCTATTTGAATCCGAACCATTACCCTGCCAGCCATCTTTTGTCCATGCGCTTCCTTCCCAGGTATCTCCTGTCCATGAACTTCCTTCCCACGTTTCACCACTCCAGCTGTTCCCTGTCCATGAAGTCCCTGTCCAAGACCCATTTGCCAAAGCCATCGGCAGCATAAAGGACTGACAAAGGACAAAAACAGCAGCAAATAGCACACAAGCTTTTCTTAAAAAACGATGCCTCATTACTCTACCTCCTATTTTCATTAAGGAAGGTGATTATTCTAGATGGATGGGCTATTCCTTTATACTTTTCATTACTGTCCGAAGGAGCTTCCCTCTTTCTCTCTAATAGCTCTCAGATGATTAGCTCGCAAAGCAGGAAGTGCAATAGCCGCTGCCAATATTCCATAGGCAATATCACCGCTAATGAAAATATCCACAATGGCCACAGGCAATAAAATTGCATAATAAAAAATCATGAAATACTTATAGATTTTTCTCCACTTTTTCTCTTTTGCGCTCATATTAGTCACACCTTTCGATAAAATAAACACTCCACTCTTCTAACAGGTTCTGATCAAATACTTCTACCGTCGACCCTTTCCATCAGTCAACCCAAATAAAACCTGCATCGCGCTCATCAGATAAGGATACCGTTTCATCACTGATTCCCAAGTCCGAGATGAATCCGATTTCAGGGCCCGCTCCCGTTTGGAAAACCTTTTCCTTGAATCCATCCAGGTATTTGCCTTGCCCCTTGAATTCATTCGCTGCTTTTATGTAAATACGATTTTCGTGAAACAAGGCGATTTCCGCTTGCTCTAGCTTTCCGCCGTTTGTAAGGATGACATTCCTTGCTTTATCTATTACAGCCGGCTTGATACGACTTTCATATTGCTCAGTCAACACTTGCCTGAGCCTTCGTTTTCCGAGACCAGCGTTTAATTCCTCCGTTAACACTTCATCAATAGCATCAATATGGATTTCATTCTCACTTTTATTGCTTCCATATCGGGCTCGCAGTTCTTCTTCCTTTAAGCTGACCTTCACCTTAATTTCGATTTTTGTTATCGGATTGACATCAGGCGGGTTCTCTTCATCAGGATCTGGCTCAGGCGGCAGGTTTTCCTCATCAATATCGTCAAACTCAGCCACCACATCCCAAATTCTTTCGTAAAACTCAGCCGTGGCAGCAAGACTGGCCTGTTGAGCGGTCGTAAAAGATTTCTCTTTAACGGCATATACTTTTGCGAAATTTATAATGACCATAAATAAAATAAACATGATGCTAATCATGCCTAGGAGAAAGAGGGTGATATTCCCTCTCTCATTGTGAAGAAGCGACTTTCTCATTCAATCACCTTCCCGCTAGCCTCACTTGTGAATAGGATGGATGGTTTGCCATTCGGGAATAGCATATCCGGCAGGAACACAAGATTAATGTCAACCGATACCTTTGCATTGAACTGGGAATCGCCTGTCATCGCTGCATCTGCACTCTTTAATTGTAGATAACTAATATGATTCACAGTCGATTGTGCCGCTTCTCTCGCCTCTGTCCATTCACCAGTTATGGAATAAACCTTAGCTGCCTCATTCACTGCTGATTGAGCAACAATTACTCCATGCACGCCTACAACAAACTGCCAGGCAATCATCATAACCATGAAGACAAGAGGGACCATCCCTAGAAATTCTAATGTGGCTGAACCTTCCTCCTCACTGACTGCTCGCTTGAAGTCCATTAAGTCCACCCCTCTTCAGCTTCTCTCGTATCCAATGTATAAATCTCTTCTCTCCACTTAATGATATAGCCGCTAATTATTAACGTAATTATTGGGAAGAAAAGGAGGTTCAAGAACATATGGGCTAATAGCTGTGCCGCAAAGGAGGTAGTGAGTGAATAAATTAAGAGCGTAATACCTGAGGAAATAAACAATTCAATGAGTGCAAATAGAAATACGAGAATGAATAGCTTGAAGAAATGTTTCTTGCCTAATCTAATTCCTGCCTTAATACTTTTCCAAATGCTTTTATTCTCCATGGACGCCACAAATGGAATCGGGTAAAGGAGAGTAATAATAATGAGACCAGGAATAAAGAATAAAACCAAACCTAGAGTCATTACAAAACTAGCCACTACAGCAAACAGAAAGAACTCAAACCCATTAGAAAAAAAGTAAAAGTATGCATTCCGCAAACTCCCCTCATTGCCTTGATACTCATTAAACATATACCTAATAAATGGAACCTGAGCATAAAGCAGCAACAGAATCGTCAAAAAGCTTATGTACACGTCCGCTATTATCGTTGTTCCGAAGAATGTCGGAGTCACTGCCATAATATAATTGGATAGAAATGAATGAAGAAGCAATAACGGCAGTACAATCGTGACTCCCAGCAGCAAAATATGCTCAAATCGACTTGAAAACAATGAGAACGCTTCACGAATAGGTTTATCCATACAAATCACCCAATCTACGAGATATTTATTACTAAACTGCCTGGTAGCTGTTCAAAGCACCTATACTCCGGCTGCAAAATAACTAGTAGATGTAGTAAGAATACATATCATCATCTACCAAATATTTAACCAAGGGATTACAATTAATATCTAATCAAAGCCTCGATTAATTCCTGAGCATCCCCATATTTGACCTCAAATCATCCGCTTCCTTTAAGGCGTACTTTTCAGCAGAGAATTCTAGCAGCTTCTCATAGCTCTCTCTACCTGCCATAAGGTCTTCCTTAAATAAGGTGAATTCTTTCTCAAGAACCTGAACGAACTCTTTTGCTGATTTTCGATCATAATAAGCAGCCAATATTTCTGTTACATATGAGGCATCCTCTCTGCTTAATCTCCCTTTATCTCTTTTAATGCTCGTCAAAAGTTGATGATTAGAATCTAACTGTTCATACATCCGTCTTTGCTGAAGGTAGATTAATACATCGAAATGAGGAAACACCTCTAATAGGCGTTGCCGATCTTCACTAGTAAATGTAAATGTTTCAAAGAGCTTATGTTCGATTTCAGCAGCAACCCTGAATTTTTCTTTCTTTTCCTTCTGGCACCATAAAACATAATCAGAAAACTCCTTGAATTTCTGGACCATTAATTTTCTTTCTGCATTATCAGCCCATTTATCCAATAATAGGTTGATTCTTTCATTAGTCCTTGCTAATTCCTCTGAAACATCAATACGAGGCTTAACAGCATTCCGAATTCTTAGTAACCCTCCAAAAATGGACGAAAAGTTTCCCATAATATACTCTTTTTCATCCAATGTCATCTGTCTTTCGGGAAAAATAGCAAATCCTGTTGCATCATCTTTTTTTGGAAATCTATTATACTGAACTAGCATCCATTTATGGCCATCTTCTTCAAAGGCAAAGGGCATAACATAGTAGTTTTCCATAAATTTTTTATATTTTTTAGCCTCTTTTTCTACTGTTGATTTGTCCATAATAAACCTACTTCCTGGTGAGCATATTCTAATTCCCAATGACCACTTTTATAAGCAAAGGGGAACCATTAAACCTCCCCTTTGCAGTTTTACCTTTAAGAAAAAGCGCCTTTAATTGTTTTGAAGAGAGAGCCAATTTTCCTACCGGCTTTACCAGCACCTCTTTTGATTGAGCCCCAATTTGAGACAACTAGTTTTACACCTTTTGATATAGCAAATGTCCCAGCGCCAGCAATAATTAATCCAGCTCCTATAGCCTGCCCCCCTGGTATGGCCGCCGCCACTGCTCCGCCATTCATTAATACCTCACCAAGAGATGCCGTAGCTTCGGATACCGCAACTGTTTTAGCCGCTCCAGTACTATTGTCATTCTGATATACCTCTATTGCTTTACCTGTATTTTTGAAAGTATCTATTGCAGAAAAAACAGTTCCTACAGATGCAGCTGCAACATTCACCTTAGATAACATGCTCATTGGAGGTCGTAAAGAGGAAGTATAACTACTTACTTGCGATGCTGCTAAACTTCTATATCCACTTAAATTCCCTGTTGCAGCAAAACTAGATCCCCACAAGGTTTTAATGGCTGCTGCACCATCTACCCCAGCATTCGCCATTCCATATGCATCATCAATGTTGACTAAGGCTCTGTTATCACCCAGTCCTAACTTAAACCCATTTAGGACTAATCCATAAATATCATTAGGGCGTTTAAAGCTAAATTCACCAGAAGCGATGTCTTTAGTCATATTTACCTGACCTACTATGAGATCATTCATGACGTATTTTGAAATATCATATGGATTAATATCAAATTCATCTGATGTAGCAGCTCCACTAGCGCTTATGGACAATCCAGCCCCTGGGGAACCAATACCTATCCATGGCAATCCTGTTGCCGGGTTAATTCCGCTCCCGTTTTGTCCTGCCCATGGCTGTCCGGTTGCCGGATTAATTCCATTGTTTCCATTCCCAATCCATGGTTGACCAGTTGCGGGATTAATTCCGTTTATTCCATTCCCCGTCCACGGCTGCCCGGTTGCGGGATCAATTCCATTCACCTTATCCCCAGTCCATGGCTGCCCGGTTGCGGGATCAATTCCATTCACCTTATCCCCAGTCCATGGCTGTCCGGTTGCCGGGTCGATTCCGCTAATTCCATCGCCTGTCCAACCATCTTGGGTATAGCCTTCTTGCGTCCAGCCATCCTGCTCCCAGCCATCCTGAATCCAGCCCTTCCCAGGATCCCAAGCTTCTCCTTCCCACGAGAAACCTTCAGCATTCCAAGCATCACCGGTCCAGGAGTCACCCTTCCAGGCATCACCTTTCCAGGAAGTTCCTGACCAGCTTGCACCTGCTAGCGGAACAAGGAAGGATTGGAACAAAACAAACATAATGGCTAATAAAACAGGCAGTTTTTTAAACACTTTCCTCTTCAACCAAACCTCCCCATTCATTCTAGGAAACGGCTGATGATCTAGGTGTCTATTCTATTCCTATTTAATTTGTATTTTGATTGTATTTCTCCTGGATTTGCTTCTTTGTTTCTTCCAACGTTTTTGCATTTAAATCTTTTAAATCATCTTTTATAGTAATTCGCGTGTTATCGATGACATCGTAGAGTTCCCCTCTTTTATCATCCAAATAGCTCCATTGTTCCCACGTAATTTGGCCACTATCCTTTAACTCTCGTAAAAGGGCTGTTAGGTTCTTATTTTGTTTAAAAAGGTTGTTTATATATCTGCTGTTATAATCGTAGGTTTCACGAGATCGTTTTATTTTATCTGACCTTGCATCCCGATTAGCACTTGTCATCCATTGTTCCCATTTCTCAATTGCAGTCTTAGCCTTGTTAAATTCCTCTGTTAGCTGTTCAGCATTATCCGCACTGCTATATGTGCCGTTAGCTTCTTCCGCCATTTCCTTCAGTTGTAGCTGCCCCTCTCCATCAACATCAAATCCAATTATATTGATGATGGGCTGAATAGTAGAGTCTGCAAATGATTTAGCCGCTTCCACTGGATTACCATCACACGTCTCAATGCCATCACTTACGACATAAATCATGTTGGTATGTTGTTCACCATTAAATTCCTTCATATCGTCCTCAGCATCATTTAGAGACTGCGCAAGCGGTGTCCATCCAGCAGGTTGAAAAGAAGTTAGCGCATTTTGGAACTCACTCTTTTTATAGGACCCAAAGTCATATACTAATTCACTGGATGAACAGGATAATTCCTTATCACTATCTGCTCCAGTCCCTTTATGCCCATATACACGCAAAGCGACATTAGCATTCTCAGGAGCATCATCTAAGAATGCGATAATTGCATCCTTTGCCACATCCATTCTTGTCTTTCCACTCATCAGATTCGCCATGCTTCCGCTCGAATCCAGGATAATTTCTATATTATAGTTATCTTTAAAATGATAGCGGCTATCCTCTAATTCTGGATCACCGAATAAATCAATCGTCCAGGAATCAATGATTTCTTGCGGGCTAGGAAAGTCAGCTGCAACTTGGCTGAGAGCATAATTGAAGACTTTGTCCAAGTCTTCATTTGTAGCATCTTCCGGAATTACGCCAAAGCTATCAAAGAGTTCTTCATAACCTTGGGTTTCCTTGAATAACTCTGCATTTCCATAAGGACCTTTGACTTGGTTAACAATCTCTGCTTCAGTTAGTGGAGCCTCAGGAGCTTCTTCAAATTTAGCAATCGACGATTCTTCTTTGTTATCACCTTCATCCTCACTTTGAGGTTCAGCCTGAGCTTCTTCCTCTGTTTGTTCATTTCCGAGATTTGGTTCTTTTTTCTCATCAGTCTTGGCATCATCATTTGAACAACCGACTAGGAAGAAGAATGCCAAACCAAGGACTAACCACCACTTATTCAAAGAACCTCCCCCTTTCTAAGGAGCACATTATTTAATCATTTTATCTAATAATGATTCAAATTTTTCTATGATGGTTCCACCAAGGTCAGAATCACCAAAAGCCGTAGAAACCAATCCAACCAAAATGACGATTACAGCCGCAATCCCAATCCACTCTAGTGTTTGCGAACCTCTCTCATTCTTTAACAGACCGCCAACCCTTGTAGAAGCTTTAACATACATTTCCGTAAGATAGTTCATAATAAATTCCTCCTATTAAAATATGATTTATATAACTCCCTTTGGGGAGGGGTTACTGAAATAAGCTTCCTAGACTGTTATCACCATAAATCATGTTCAGAATCATCAGCCCCGCAATAATTAGCAAGGAGACAGGCGCAACGACGAAAGTCGTGACCAGCGTGACCTTTGGTGAGGCTTTGGCAGCCAGTTCTTTTATCTTCTCCTCACGGAATTGCCTCATATCTTCAGCCTGCACCTTAAAGGTAGTCGCAATTGGGACTCCGAGCTTCAAGCCTTGGATAAGTGACTTAATCAGTCCTTGGAATTCCTTGTTATCATTCCTTTCTAACAAACCTCTGTAGGCCATTTCACGCGGAACGCCCAATTCGAT
>CAJGCH010000039.1 GCA_904501845.1 uncultured Bacillaceae bacterium
CCAAGTCTTTTGGCTTAGCTTGTACCAATTTATGAGACAGGCCAGGAAACTATACCTGAATTTCCTCTAAAGCTCGTTATTTGAAGAACGCTACGCAAACTCTCTTATAGAGAATCCTCATTTACCCTGGAAAATGCTATAATTTAGATAAACCTAACTAGCGATAGCCTCATATTAAGAAGCTTTAAGCACATTATATTTAATTTAATGAAGGAGGTATGGCAATGATCATCGTAACGACTGACATTATCCCGGGAAAAACAATTATCGAGACAAAGGGATTAGCCTCTGCGAGCATAGTCCAAAGCAGAAATATCGGAAAGGACATACTATCTGGTTTGAAATCCATCGTAGGCGGAGAGTTAGCCAGCTATACTGAAATGATTGAAGACAGCAAACGGGATGTTATCCGTAAGCTCGAGAAGCAGGCAAAGGAAATGGGCGGCAACGCCATCATTGGATTCCGTTTCGCTTACGCATCCGGACAAACAATCTCTGAACTAATTGGATATGGTACAGTGGTAGAAGTTCAATAACTCAGCCTGTTCCATACCGTGCAGTCCGCCTTTTATCACAGAAAAAACCGCCCACTTTAATGGAAGGCGGCTCACTGCTCTAAATGAAATTTCGGGTTAACTTTAATTTCCGTAAAAACTAGATTTATATTTAAGCCATTCATCAATCTCACTTTTGACAAATATTCTCTTGTTCTTCAACTCAACAAATGGAATATGCTTCTCTATATCATGGACTTCCCCGGATGCCCGCTCCGCTAAATCCTCCTCCATGATCCCTTCAATCGTTTCTTCAGAGACCGATAGATAGTCTGCTAATTCGTTCAACGTCATAATAGCTTCGCTGCTCGGTGAAGCAGCGGGCTTCTCAACCGAACTGGTCTGATCCATTCCCGCTTTCGATAAGATGATTGCTGAAGCAATGATAGAAACGGCCAGAAGAAGAATAGAAGCTGCTATAAAAAGAGAATGATTCTTTGCCATCTGACATCTCCCTTTCCCAAAAGTATCTATGTATGCATGATATTCAAACTACATTTATAAAGGAATAAAAAAACGCAGCTAAAGCGCTGCGTTTATAGGAATGGAAGACTTTTACTCGAAGCAGCTTCCTTTGCCTTACCGGGCGGATTGGATTGATTCTTTTTCAGGCTGATACCGTAATACCGGCTTGCGCGCTGCGAGCGCTTCATCAAGACGGCTGATAACAGTCGTATGCGGTGCCTCCTGCACGACCTCCGGCTGCTCCCTTGCCTCCGTCGCAATTTGAATCATTGCATCAATGAAGCCGTCGAGCGTTTCTTTTGATTCGGTTTCCGTCGGCTCAATCATCATACACTCCTCCACATTAAGCGGGAAGTAGATGGTTGGCGGATGATAGCCAAAATCAAGCAGCCGCTTTGCAATATCCAGGGCACGTACACCAAGTTTTTTCTGTCTTCTAGCACTGAGGACGAATTCATGCTTGCAATGCCTGTCATAAGGAAGATCATAATACTCCGCGAGCCTTCTCATCATATAATTGGCATTTAAGACCGCATATTCTGTGACAGCCTTCAATCCGTCTGGTCCCATGGAGCGAATATACGTATATGCTCTCACATTAATTCCAAAATTCCCGTAATAAGGCTTCACGCGTCCAATTGATTGCGGGCGGTCATAATCAAGCGCATAGCCCTTCTCCTCCTTAACGACCAAAGGCTTTGGCAGGAATGGAATCAAATCCTTTTTCACTCCGACAGGGCCTGAACCAGGACCGCCGCCTCCGTGAGGTCCGGTGAAGGTTTTATGCAAGTTGAGGTGAACGACATCAAATCCCATGTCCCCTGGGCGAGCTTTTGATAGGACTGCATTTAAATTTGCGCCGTCATAATAAAGCTTCCCGCCGACGCCATGAATGATTTCAGCCATCTCTGTAATTTGTTCCTCAAACAAGCCAAGCGTATTCGGATTTGTCAGCATTAATGCTGCCGTATCCGGACCGACAACCTTACGTAAATCCTCCAGGTCCACCAAACCGTCCGGACCAGATTTCACCGTCACCGTCTGCAGACCGGCAACCGTTGCTGATGCTGGATTGGTTCCGTGGGCAGAATCCGGCACAATGACCTTCACACGGTCTAAGTCACCATTCGCTTCATGGTAGGCGCGAATCATCATCAGGCCGGTCCACTCGCCATGGGCTCCGGCAGCAGGTTGAAGGGTGACTTCATCCATGCCGGTAATTTCCTTCAGATGCTGCTGCAAGTCATACATCAATTCGAGCGCCCCTTGCGCCGTCTCAGCTTCCTGAAGCGGATGGATATGGGCAAACCCTGGGAAACGTGCCACGCTTTCATTGATTTTCGGATTATATTTCATCGTGCAGGAGCCTAACGGATAGAATCCGGAATCAACCCCGTGGTTTCTGCGGGAGAGAGCGGTATAATGGCGCATGATATCGAGTTCAGATACCTCAGGCAAGTTCGGCTCCTCCTGGCGAATGAATTCACCCGGCAGCAATTCAGAGAGACTTACCTCAGGAACGTCCAATTCTGGCAAGGAATAGCCGATTCGTCCTGGTTTCGTTAGTTCAAATATAAGTGGCTGGTCCTGTTTATGCATGGAAATCCCCCAATTCTTTTACAAAAGTATCGATTTCTTCCTTCGTACGCAGCTCGGTCACGGCAACGAGCATGTGCCCAGCTAACTCAGGATAGTCCTTGCCAAGGTCATATCCGCCGATGATCCCCACCTCAAGCAGCATACGGTTGGCATCTGCTACAGAACCATTCAGCTTAACAACAAACTCATTAAAGGAAGGTCCCTCAAAGGCAATCTCAAGGCCATTTGCTTTGATGGCTTCCTTCGCATAATGGGCCTTTTGGATGTTTTGAACGGCGATTTCCTTTACTCCTTGCTTGCCAAGCGCGGTCATCGCAACAGATGCGGCGAGGGCATTCAAGGCCTGGTTTGAACAGATATTAGAGGTAGCCTTATCCCTTCTGATATGCTGCTCCCTAGCTTGGAGGGTGAGAACAAATCCGCGTTTGCCATCTTCATCAACCGTTTGGCCGACAAGACGCCCAGGCACCTTCCGCATCAATTTGGAGGTAACAGCGAAGTATCCGCAATGCGGCCCGCCAAAGGCGGCCGGGATGCCAAAGGGCTGGGCATCGCCAATCACAATATCGGCGCCGAATTTCCCTGGAGGCGTCAAAACGCCTAGAGAAAGCGGGTTGCTTGAGACAATCATCATCGCCTTTTGTCCATGAACCAGCTTCTCAACCTCGGTAAGGTTCTCTATGCGGCCAAAGAAGTTCGGATACTGAACAATGAAGCCTGCTGTATCTCCGTCCATTAAATCAGCTAATTTCTCCAGGTCTGTGACGCCATCCTTACATGGCACCACTTCAAGATCGATATATTGTCCCTTTGCGTAGGTTTTCAGAACCTCCCGGGATTCTGGATGAACCGCCTCTGAAACGAGAAGCTTCTTGCGGCGGGTAGAGCCCGCTGCAAGCATCGCCGCCTCGGCAAGCGACGTCCCTCCATCATACATGGATGAGTTCGCCACATCCATACCCGTCAATTCGCAAATCATTGTCTGGAATTCAAAGATGGCCTGCAGCTCGCCTTGAGAAATCTCTGGCTGATAAGGTGTATAGGCAGTGTAAAACTCAGACCGAGAGATAACATGGTCAACAATGACCGGCATATAATGATCATATACGCCTGCTCCAAGAAATGAGCTATGGCTTCTTAGATTGGCGTTTTTCGCCGCTAAGTCGGTCAATTCCTTTAATAGGGCAGATTCAGATTTCGCCGGCTTGATGGCATATTCTCCTTTAAAACGGACATTTGACGGGATATCAGAAAATAAGTCCTCAATGGAATCCACACCTATTGTTTTCAGCATTTCCTCTTGATCTTCGATAGTCATTGGTAAGTAACGGTGGTTCATTTCTGCACTCCTCCTGCCTGCGGACGTTTATAAAATGGGGCTTTAACCACTTTAGCCTTCAATTGCTTGCCGCGAATCTCAACAGTGATTTCTTCATCAAGGACAGCATACTCACTCTTAATAAGCGCGAGCCCGACATTCTTCTTTAAAGTTGGGGATTGGGTGCCGGTCGTGACCTCCCCAATTTTTGTGCCATCCGCAAAGACCGAGTAGCCGTGACGCGGGATTCCGCGGTCAATCATCTCTATTCCTATCAGTTTGCGCGGCGCACCATTTTCCTTCTGGTCTTTCAGTACCGCACGACCCATAAAGTCCCCTTTATCAACCTTGACTGCAAAGCCGATGCCAGCTTCAATCGGGGTTATATCACGGGAAAGCTCCTGGCCATATAGCGGAAGCTTCGCCTCAAACCGCAAGGTATCACGCGCACCAAGACCGCATGGGACAAGCCCGAGCGGCTCGCCTGCTTTCAGAAGCTCCTTCCAGAGCTTTACTGCATCCTCACTTGCGCAATACAATTCAAAGCCATCCTCACCCGTATAACCAGTCCTTGAGATGAGAACATGGATACCTGCGACCTTCACATTTTCATAAAAGCTGAAGAAGCCAAGGCTGGCTAACTCTGCATCCGGCATAAGGGGCTGAAGAATTTCTTCGGCGATTGGACCCTGCAAAGCAAGCAAAGCGATTTTGCCGGAAATATTCTCAATCTCTGCCTCTTCCGTCAAATGGGACTTGAGCCATTCAAAGTCCTTCTCGATATTCGAAGCATTCACGACAAGAAGGTAATCATCCTCACCTTTCTTGTAGATAATCAGATCATCAACCGTTCCGCCATCCTCATAGCATAAAGCTGTGTATTGGGCTTTCCCTGCCTTCAATTTGCTTACATCATTGGTCACCATTTTCTGCAGAAATGGAAGTGAGCCCGCTCCTTTGACCGTGAATTCCCCCATATGAGAGACATCAAAAAGACCCGCCTTTGTTCTTACTGCTTCATGCTCATTCTTGATTCCTGAGAATTGAACAGGCAGCTCCCAGCCGCCAAAGTCAATCGTCTTTCCGCCATATTCCCCATATACCGATATCAGCGGCGTTTGCTTTAACTTTTCCATCGTAACCTCCCGATTGATTCGCATAATCCCTTTCTAATTGCATAAAAAAGGACAGAAACCAGCCCTAATTTGTTAGGAAATGGTCTCTGTCCTTATACCTGAAAGTTTACCGCAAGAATCTTTGCGTTTCCCCTTTGGTGGCTTCATCCGAATACGAGGGATTAAGCACTCTCCAGAGTTGCGTCCAGCAAGTGTTCTTTTGCCTGAGAGATTCACGATTCCTTCGCTTGCTCCTTCGGCGCCGCATAAGCGGTCTCTCCCCTTGCCTTCATTCGCTTATATTTTTATGTAATTAGTTCATACTAAACATCATGCAAAGGGATTAGACTATTTTCAAAATAATCTAACAAGATAGTTATATCCTATCATCAAGAGGAACATTGTGGCAATCCTAAACCTCCAATTTGATAGGATTTGCCGAAGCTTACTAAAAGGAAAGATGGGGTCAGCCATGAGCAATATTCCAGCTATTCATTTTGACGATGAGTGGGAAACAGAACTTGAAGAGCGAATCAATGAGGATGGACCTTGGTCAAGCTATTCTCTTTTTCAGCTTGGCATGGAAGCAGAAAAGCATAATCTAATTCCTGATTTCACCGGCTTGATAGGACCGAGACACCTCTCTGGGTTCACTCCTCTTCCCCACCAGCTCGAAGCTGCCACAGAGGTCATTGAGCGCATGAATGGGAAAGCTATATTGGCCGATGAGGTCGGACTCGGAAAAACGATTGAGGCAGGACTTATTTTAAAAGAGTACATGATTCGGGGATTGGCGCGGAAAATTCTGATCTTAGTACCTGCTTCATTGGTTTCCCAATGGGGGACGGAATTGAATCAAAAGTTTCACATCCCTGCCTGCATTTACCGAAAGGGCTATGGATGGGACGGGGACATTCTCATCACCTCCATTGATACCGCCAAGCGGGAGCCTCATCGGTCAGCCATTTTAGAGCAATCCTATGATTTGGTCATTATCGATGAAGCTCATAAATTAAAAAACAATAAAACCAGAAACTATGAGTTTGTTCAAAAGATCCAGCGGAAATTCTGTCTGCTGCTGACGGCTACACCGATTCAGAATAAAATCGAAGAAATTTTTTACCTCGTATCCTTGCTAAAACCCGGGCATCTTGGCAGCTATTCAAGCTTCAATGAACGATTCTCCGCAAAGAAACGCTCAACGAAGGATGATTCTTATTTAAAGGAATTGGTGAATCGGGTCATGATTCGAAACAAACGGCATGAAACAGGAATTGAATGGACAAGCCGGAAAGTGGAATCTGTCTTCATTGAATTCTCCGAGAAAGAGAGAGCCCTCTATGACGCAGTAGCCTCCTTCCGAGAGGCTCTGCCGGAGAAGCTGAATACAGGCTTCTCCTCCTTAATTCTCCAGCGCGAGGCATGCAGCAGCCGAGAAGCTGTATACTTCACGCTTCGCAATATGCTTGAGAAGTACCCCGATGCGAGCGAGGCCTACAAGCAGAAGGTCCATGAGCTCATCGGCAAGGTCGAAGAAGTAAATGTTAACTCAAAGGCTGAAAAAGCATTGGAGCTCATCAAAACGATTAATGATAAGGTCATCATTTTTACGGAATACCGTGCCACACAGCTCTATTTACAATGGTTCTTAAAGCAAAATGGCATCACGTCCGTTCCTTTCCGCGGCGGCTTTAAACGCAGCAAGAAGGACTGGATGAGAGAGCTCTTCGAGAAACAGGCACAAGTTTTGATTGCGACAGAAGCCGGCGGGGAGGGAATCAACCTCCAATTTTGCCACCATATCATCAATTTTGATCTGCCGTGGAACCCAATGCGGCTTGAACAGCGTATCGGCAGAATTCATCGTCTCGGCCAGACGGAGGATGTGCGAATCTATAATTTTTCCATCAAGGAAACCATCGAAGAGCATATCATGAAAATTCTCTATGAGAAGATCCAATTATTCGAGCGGGTTGTCGGCGAGCTGGATGATATTCTGACAAGACTTGAGGTCAAAAACCTTGAAGAACATTTAACCGATATCCTCGCCAAGTCAAAGACCGAAGGCGAGATGAAAATCAAGATGGATAATCTTGCTTCCATGATTGAGTTTGCGAAGCGGGTCAAAAAGGAGGCACCTTCAAGTGCAGCAAGCGGAAATCCATAAATTTCTGAGTGATTTCTTTCATGCAAACCATTGCGAAATCATCGACAAGGGCCCTGGGCATCTTGTCGTACAGTTAACGATTGAAATGGATAAAGAATTGATGAACCGCCCCTTTTACTGGCATTATCTTGAGAAAACCGGGGGCGTCCCGAACCCAATGAGCCTTACACTCATCACAGATCAGAAATTAGCGCCGGAAGGACTGAAGGGTGATTTTATCCACTTCGGCTCCCCCAGGCTGCATCAAATCTTTGCTGTTTCCAAAAAGCTATCGCGCCATATCCGGCTTTTTGAGAAAATCAACATCTCAAACGGGCAAGCGCCCTTATTCCCTTGGCTTTGCCTAAATGTCAACATCACTTACGAATGTGATCGAAAAAAAGACCAGCTTTACTCACTTGGACTGAATTTAATCAATGGGACGATAACGGAAGGCTTCTTTGACACGATGCAGTCGGTGTCTCTTACACCGAAAATTTCTGATTATACCTTCACATTATCACCCATCATCCGCTACCAGAGCGGGATTGTTCGTCTCAAAAACCATATACAGACGATGATCAAAAACGATAACCATTCATGGGCGGCCGATGCCACGGAAAGATGGAACAAGGATTTGTCTTTGCTGAATCATTTCTATGAGGACAAGGTAGAAGAAGAACGGGAATCCTATGAAGCGGAGAAGGAAGCATTAAGGCTCCAATATGAGCCCCGCATTCATGTCAGGATTATCAATGGAGGATTATTCTATTTAACCAATAACGCTATCTAAATAAGAAGCTCATTTTAATAAAAGCAACGAAAAAAAGCCCCTTTTACAAGAGGCTTTTTCATTTCCGCTTAAAGAGCATCCCAATCGATAAAGGAATGACCCCGAACCATTGGCTTAGGAGGGGCTGCCGTGTTCCCTTATGACTTTTCCTATGCTCTTTGCGAATTTCCTTCGGCTGGTCCATATAGTTCAGCCATTCGACCGTTAAATATTTCACGTAATCATTCGTTTTCATGTACATCACCCACCCACCAGTTTCACCAGAGGAGGGATTATTTATACATGGTTTTCTGCCATGCGTGACATGATTTCACGAATGATCTCATCCGGACTCTTTCCTGTTGTATCAATCCGGATATCAGCCGTTCCTTCGTACAGCTCTTTGCGTTCATTATATAGAGTTTGAATGCGCTCTGCCTTATTTTCCCCGGCAAGCAGCGGTCTAGTTTGGTCCGTTTCTAGCCTTTTCAGAATTTCTTCTATGCTCGCCTCAAGCCAAACGATGATCCCGTTCTCTTTCATAAAAGCCCGATTCTCACCCCGAAGGACAACTCCGCCCCCGGTCGCAATGACATGGTTCTCAGCAGGGAGCTGCATAAGCGTTTGCTGCTCGATATCCCTGAAGCCTTGCTCTCCTTCATCCTCGAAAATACGCGTTATGTTTTTTCCTGCGAACTGAACGATTGCTTCGTCACAGTCTGTCACTTGTACGTTTAACTGACTCCCTAATGCATGGCTGATTGTCGTCTTACCTGTCCCCATAAATCCGATTAAATAGATTGCCTTCATTCATATGGCTCCTTATAAGTTCTCCGTGCTGCTCATGACCTTCTTCTTAGCCGCTGAGTACGTAATTAAGCTTTCGCGCACTGTCTGATCTGTCGTAATCTTTAATGTGATGCGATAAACCCCTTCACCTTCCGGAATAATCTCATACTTTATTTTCCCATTATAATAGAGCCATTCACCATTTGTCTCCCTATAAAGCCCTGCATCAGCTAAACGAATGGCCTCGTAGGTGCCAGTATTGAGCAAAAAAGAGTAGCGAAGTCCGTTTATTTGATAAGCATGATAATTCACGTCATTCTTAAATGAACTCACCGCAATAAAGCAAATGACAAAGATGACAGTAAAGAAAAACAAGGAAATCGGCAGGAAAATCCCTCGCTCCTCATAAAGACGGCTCATACATATAGCGTTTATAGATTTTTTTCTCATATTGTCCGCCATTCTGCTTTTGAACCGTAACGGTCAGTTCATCGCCATTGATTTGAAATGAATAGTTCTTTACTTTTTGAAGGATGACCTCATGACCTTCTCCGCCAACCCGCCGACGGATGATCACCCCATAAGACTCATAGGTGACTCTCTCTGCTCCTGCCTGCAGGGAGAGAATCCTCGGATTCGGCACACTCCAGGTGCTTGCCTGCTGAATTTCTTGATCGAGCTGTCTGATGAAAACATTCCATTCCATCCTGTCAACGGATGCATCCTCAATCTCATTCCAACTATTGATTGAAATAAGGGTTGAAGTCATGAAGAAAGCAAGAAGGGAGAACAGCCCCATCGCAAAGAGCACTTCAAGCATCGTAAATCCCTCATCCGTGCGGCACCTTTTCGCAAAATGACTTTGTCTCCTTTCCTGCAGAAGTATAGTCCACACAGTATACATCCCCTTTAAGATGAAATAGGAATAACTCATTGTTCAGCCTTTTCTCTCCCGCAAAAAGGGGTTCCCCCATGTATTGATAGGCATGAAGGGCCTCAAATAAATAGCCAAGCGCCTCTTCATCCTTCCTGAAATCATGCTTTTGAATAATCACCCCTGTGTAAAGAGGCAAAAGGAAGCCCGCCGCAAGCATAAGGATAGAGAAAGAGAAGAGCCCATCCAGCATCGCGAAGCCATTTTCCCTACGTATCAGTGAAATAAAATCTCCCCCTTCCAAGTTGGAAAATCAGCTTATAGATAGGAACGTCCTCTTTATTCATGAAGTAGACAGTCATCGGATTTTGAATATTGCCTAGAAAGGTGTAGGTAATGGTGAGAAGTCCCGCATGTCTGAATTTCATCGTTAAAGGCTGATAGGAGGTAAATAGAGTTCCATGCCCGTTGGCCACACCTGTATACTTATTATCCTCCGTGTCGATACGTATCGACACATTCGTCCGTTTCTCCATCGCAAACATTTGGGCAAAATACAGGTCCTTCTCCATTTGGCGCATATAGGCATGCTGCTCGTACGCTTCAAGCATTTTAACAGCCGCTATATTCCCGGCCGCCAGCATGACCGACAAGCAGCCTAGCACAAAGATAGCCTCTAGCAGCGTAAAACCCCGTTCAGAATGTCTCATTTTCAGCTTGGGACTTCTTCTACACTGCCATCAGCATTTATGACAATATCATTTCCCCCTGGACAGGAGGCTTCATCCTTTATATATCCCCCACTAATTAATTCCTCCTTTGACGGAGTCTTATTTTCCTTTAATTTATAGGACTGAATCTGGCCCTCTACCATCTTGATATATGCTTCACAGCCCTTCTCATTGACGGCCTCCTGGTTCTTGATAATGCTTGGGACCGTGATGATTAAGAGTACAGAAATAACGAGCATGACAATCATCATCTCAATCAATGTAAACCCTCGTTCATTTAAGATTTTCTTCCATTTAATCATTGATACACCCTCCCTCTTATATGGAATTCATCAAGGAAATCATAGGCATTAAGATTGCTAAGTACAACAGGATGACAAGTAAAGCTACCAGGCCAAACATTAACGGCTGGATTGTCTTTAAGGTTTTTTCCGTCATTCCCTCCATTTCCTTCAAGACCAAGCGGCTATAATAGAGCAGCTCCTCCCCTAGGAGCCCGTTTTTTTGGCCGTGGCTGATTATACGATTGAGATCTCTCTTAAACACCGGTATTCCTGGCAAAATTTGCTCAAGTGCATCGCCCGCTTTTAGCTGCTCCATCATTTGTCCCGTTATTTCCCTGACAAGCACTTTAGGATCTTCCATCTTCATAAATTCGAGAGCGTCCAGCACCGACAGTCCTCCTTTAAGAAGGGAACCCAGCTGGATGGAGAAATAATAGGTTATGGATAATCGGCGGTAATGACGAATATAGGGGATTTTCATGAAGAGGAATTCCCTTTTCAATTTAGGGAGATTCTTAAGGTAGTAATGGTGGAGAAAGGATAGCAAAATGCATGCAAGAGCAATAAAAACCGGGGAGTAGCGAACCAGATTAGAAATGAATCCGGCTGTCTCCATAAATGGATTTGAACCGAGGCCGTAATCCTCATACATTTGGGAAAATCGAGGAAAAAGATAGGCGGTAAATAATTGAAGCAAGCCAAAGGTAAACACAAAGAGGAACGCTGGATAAACCAATAAATTTTTGAGCTTTGCCCTATCCTCGCACTTCTTCTGCCAAATGCGTCCTGCCTCCTTCAATGTAGAGGATAATTGGCCATTCTGTTCACCGTAGGATACAAGCCCCACAAGCTCCTGATCAAACGAAAGCCATTCAAGGAATTCCCTGAAGGAATGTCCCTCCCTTAGCAGGACTATGGATTCCTTGATATCTTCCTGATAGGTTTTCCTGCCGTTCAGCATGGAAAATTCGATGCCTTCATATAAGCTGAAGCCATTTTCAAGTAAATCACCCAGCTCAGCCAGAAACCTCGCCTGCTCAGAGCCCTTCCAGCGGCGGTTCCGCTCAAGTTTCATGAACCCACCTCTCGTATTCTTTCTCTCTCACGTAGCCGTAAGCAACGGCACGGCCAATGATAGAGGGGAGATTCTTATACCCTAACTCTGATGCCTTCCCTTCGATTGAATCCCATACCTTTGTGAGCTCAGTTCCGTAAATCAGCTCATGTACACTCACACGGTCCCTGTCCCTTGTCATTAAGCAGTATGGCGAACAATCGCCTTCACAGTAGGGGCAATCCAATTCCAAAAGCCTCTGCGACGTAACGGCCAATAACGTTTGTTTTACCTCTTCTCGGTCCACACCGAATTCAAGCAGGCGCCTCACCGCCCCAATTCCGTCCTTGGCGTGCATGGTGCTTAAGATTAGATGGCCCGTTAAGGCAGCGCGGACGGCAATTTTCGCTGTCTCCGCATCCCTGATTTCGCCAATCATGATGATGTCCGGATCATGGCGCAGAGCGGCCTTCAATCCGATGGAATAACTAATTCCGGCTTTCTCATTAATTTGTACCTGTATCGCGTCATCAGACTGATGCTCAACCGGATCCTCAAGTGTAATGATGTTTCGATTAATGGCTGTCTTGGCGTGATGAAGCATGGAATAAAGGGTAGTAGTTTTTCCGCTCCCAGTGGGGCCGCAAATTAATAGCAAACCATGAGAATGTCGGAGCATGGATATGAGGGTGGCAGAGGTTTTCGGAAATAAAGAGATTTCATCAATTGGAAGTGTTTGCAGATTCGGAATGATGCGAATGACGAGTGATTCGGCATGAGGGGTAGGCAGCGTGGATAAGCGGAGTCCAATCCATTTCTTTGATATAAACATCGTTAAGGCACCGGATTGGGGGCGCCTTTTCTCCCCGATGTCCATCCCGGCCATAAACTTAAAATGCGAGACCAGCCGTTCTGCTCGCTCCTTTTGATAGCTCCCGCCAGGAAACAAACGATTGTGGATACGGTAATAAAGATGCGTTTCCTTCCGGCTCGGGACAATGTGAATATCTGATGCCTTAAAGGATACAGCCTCACTTACTACCTTATCCGCCAAATGGTCGATTGACAGCAAATGTTGTTTCACCTCCTTTTCTTGTCGTATATAGGTAATTAGACATCTTCTGGCAGATTCCCTCTTTTTTCATGAATCTTTTTTGAAAAAAATAGCCACTTAAATAAAATTGTGAAATGCTGAACAAAAAGTCACATGATTGCCAAAATCATCACCAAAGAACGAAACACCTATGTACTATAATTAAAGTAACAATATGGCTGCGAGGTGGACAAAATGGAAGAGACATTAAAGGTCGCGAATATCTTATCAGATCCAACCAGGTATTATATTTATCAATATATTGCGAGACGGCATAAAGATGTATCTGTCTCAGAGGTCGCTGAACTGTTTGATATTCATCCGAATGTTGCTCGCCTGCATCTTTCCAAGCTTGAGGATGGTCATATGTTAGTCTCAGATACGCAAAAGACTGGTAAAGGCGGACGCCCTCGGCGATTCTATCGTCTTTCTGACGAGGTCGTTCAGCTTAATTTCCCGAATCGAGACTATCAAACACTGGCTAAAATGGCCATCGAAACGATGATGTCTCTCGGGGATGCCGGTAACGAAGCGCTCTTTAAGACCGGCGAGAAATATGGAAGAGATCTGGCATACCATTATGCTGCTGAAATTGATGCAGAACCTGAGAATCTATCATTTGATCACAAGCTCGCCATCTTAAAGGAAGTCTCAGAGAAGGCTGGCTTTTCACCTGAATTTTACATCCCTGCTAATCAGACTGACATTCAGTTTAAGGTGTTCAACTGCCCATTCAAAGAAATAGCAGCAGAGCATCAGGAAGCCGTTTGCGGCACACACCATGCGTTCATCCGGGGAATGTTCAACGCGTTGTTCGAATCCGTAGAAATGCATGCCGAGGATAATATGATCAGCGGATGCCCAGCATGTGTTTACCGAATACAAACGACCCATTAATCCTATGATTCCTCCCTCCAAATTTTATGATAGTTTACAATCTTTAACAATATCCTTATAATATATTTGTTGGACTTTATTAGGGGATGGGAGGTTAGTGAATGGACAGAATGTTCAGAGTATGCGGGTTTTGGACTGGTATTATGGCTGTGATGTTTTATTTAGGGGATATGTATACGACATCACTTCTTTTCGTCGGCCAAACCGTGTTCTTTGTGGTATTGGGGTATTTGAAATTATCTGAGAGAATGTATTTATACGTATTTGGCGCTTACTTAACCGTGTTCTTTGCAGGATTTACTTATTGGACAGTGTTCATGATGACTCCTGGTGCAGCACATTAATAAAGGACTGTGAAAACCTTGATGAACGCCATCAAGGTTTTTCATTGCCCTTTTCCTGGAGGAGGACACGAAAATAATCACTGATTGACTCCCCCATGATCAGTTGACGTATCTGACGGTTTCTCTTGTTAGCAAGCGAAAAGGGGTCCGCATCGGCATGGGGAATGAGCTCTTCCAAGATGCCCCCCTCAATGAGAAACTCCGCTTGGCCGCCCCAATATTTTTCATGACATCCCATTTCTGCCCCCCGCTTTCTCAGAAGGTCGAAGGGAACGGTGAACGTGATATCCGCCTCTCCAGGAGAGTCTAAGATGGAATCCAGTAACCGATGGTTTCGATAAGCTCTGAGCGTGCCATCTTTCCGGATTGGACTAAACCATTCCTCTGAATCCATGCCATAATCAATCGTGAGAAGGAATCCTCGCGCTAGTTTATCGACGGCCATCTCATAGGCTGCGATCATTTGAAGCGGTATCTCGATTCGATTCATAAAGGGAGGAATATCCCATTCTCGGATGAACTGCCTGATGTCTTCATTTCTGATATCCCTGGTCGCTTCCCCTAAATCCTCATCAATGATCGTGATTCCTGCTTCCTTCCATTCTCCGTCCTGCTTCACAGCCACATCGACTGGAAAAGCATCAAAAAATTCGTTCGAAAAGATAATGCCCTCGATACGGGAAAGGCTTTCCAAATCAGAAAGAAACCGTACCCTGGAATCATTGCCGGTGAGATGCTCGATGCTTGCTCGATGGTATGGGCTCGCTTCAACCATATAGTACACAAGTTCCATAGCGAAATCAGCATCCTCCCGAGCAAAGCCCTTCAGCACATTGGAAGCCATTTGACCGCTCCCGCCGCCGAGCTCACAAATGACTGGCGGAAGACCCGCCTTTTTCAACTCACGGCATAGCCATTTCCCAAGAAATTCTCCAAAGACTGGTCCCATCGAGGGAGTCGTATAAAAATCACCACCACGACCAATTTTGGTCTGCTCCCGCATATAATATCCCTCTTTCGGATGATAGAGCGCCAATTCAATATATTGATGATAAGGCATAAAGGCTTCCCTATTTCTCCGAATCATCTCCATGATTATTTTTTTCATCATATCCCCCTTTAGATAGGTCTGCTTGTTAATTTCATTTGGAATGAGCGTGCAAACCAGGGTCAACACTTCTGTTAAAACTAAGGGAGTAATA
>CAJGCH010000040.1 GCA_904501845.1 uncultured Bacillaceae bacterium
TGAAGGTTTAATGGCTCTTTTCGCTTAAATCGCCTTCTTTCCTTCCTATCCATCAATCGGACACTTCCTCATAGCCGAGCCTTTTATAGATTTGCTCCATGATGGTTACGGCTGCATCCGGAATAACTGTGCCAGGTCCAAAGATTGCCGCCGCTCCATTTCTAAGCAGATAAGCATAATCCTGTTTAGGAATGACACCGCCAGCAATAATGAGAATATCATCCCGGCCAAGCCTCTCTAATTCCTGCTTTAGCTGCGGAAGTAAGGTTTTGTGCCCGCCTGCAAGAGAGCTCATGCCAATCACATGCACGTCATTCTCAATTGCTTGCTTTGCCGTTTCTTCAGGCGTTTGGAACAACGGTCCCATATCGACATCAAAGCCCAGGTCAGCATATGCGGTAGCAACAACCTTTGCTCCCCTATCATGGCCGTCCTGTCCCATTTTGGCAATCAGGATACGCGGACGTCTGCCCTCATGCTCCATGAACTCCTCTGTCATCGCTCGGACTTCTTGAATTTTCTCCTCCTGCTGATAGTGACGCCCATATACGCCGCTGACTGTTCTCACCTCTGCCTGATGTCTTCCAGATACAACTTCAATTGCATCCGAGATTTCTCCCAAGGTTGCGCGGAGCATGGCGGCATCAACAGCTAGCTCTAACAGATTTCCTTCACCAGTACGGGCTGAATCCGTTAGTTTCCTCAAGGCTGCCTCCACCTTCTCGTTATCACGTGATTGCTTGATCGCTTGCAGTCTCGCGATCTGCCCGCTACGCACTTTAGAATTGTCCACTTCAAGAATATCAAACTCATCTGTTTCTTCACTTCTGTACCGGTTCACCCCGATGAGGACCTCTTCACCAGAATCAATTTTTGCCTGCCTTTTTGCGGCGGCCTCTTCAATACGCATTTTCGGGATTCCCGTTTCAATCGCCTTGGCCATGCCGCCAAGCTTCTCTATCTCCTCTAGATGCTCCCATGCCTTTTCAATCAGGCTCTTTGTCAAAGACTCAACATAATAAGAACCGCCCCATGGGTCAATGACATTCGTCAAGCCCGTTTCTTCCTGCAAGTATAGCTGGGTATTGCGCGCAATCCGGGCTGAGAAATCTGTCGGAAGGGCAATGGCCTCATCGAGCGCATTCGTATGCAGGGATTGAGTATGACCCATAACGGCTGCATGGGCTTCAATCAATGTCCGGGCGACATTATTAAATGGATCCTGTTCAGATAGACTCCATCCCGATGTTTGCGAATGGGTGCGAAGGGCCAGTGACTTCTCATTTTGCGGATTGAATTGCGTCATCAATGTTGCCCATAAATATCTTGCCGCACGCAGCTTCGCCACTTCCATAAAATAATTCATTCCAATTCCCCAGAAGAAGGATAGGCGCGGCGCAAACGTATCAATCGGTATTCCCGCATCCAAGCCTGAGCGTACATACTCAAGACCATCAGCGAGCGTATACGCGAGTTCGAGGTCGGCTGGCGCACCTGCCTCCTGCATATGATAGCCAGATATTGAGATGCTGTTGAACTTCGGCATCTTGGATGATGTATAGGCAAAGATATCAGAAATGATTTTCATCGACATTTGCGGGGGATAAATATAGGTATTCCTTACCATATATTCTTTTAAAATATCATTTTGAATCGTCCCGGAAAGTCTCCCCACCTCTGCACCTTGTTCGATGGCGGCCGCGATATAAAAGGCCATCACAGGCAGCACGGCTCCGTTCATTGTCATCGAAACGGACATCTTCTCAAGCGGGATTCCCTCAAACAATATCTTCATATCTTCAATGGAGTCTATCGCGACACCAGCCTTGCCGACATCTCCAATCACTCGCGGATGATCAGAATCATATCCGCGGTGAGTAGCCAAATCAAAAGCCACAGACAGTCCCTTCTGTCCCATCTCAAGATTCCTGCGGTAAAAGGCATTGGATTCCTCTGCCGTTGAAAAGCCCGCATACTGCCTCACTGTCCAAGGTCTGTTTACATACATCGCCGCATATGGTCCCCTTGTAAATGGCGCGATGCCCGGATATGACGGCATATGGGGAAGCTGTTCGCTATCTGCTGCTTCATACACCGATTTAATGGTGATTTGTTCGTTTGTTTCAGTCACTGCCTGCTTCTTTCCTGCCATTGCCTGCGAAGAAGCGGCTGCTGCCTTCCAATCTATTTGAGAAAAATCTGGTCTTTTCATGCCTCTACCCCCTGAGCCGATGAAAGAACCGTGAGCCATTCAATCACATTTACGCTCCGGTCTATTTGCTGATATTTTGTGCTGCTATTAAATTCTCCGACTGTATACACTTGGACATGAGGTTCCAAAGATAATGCGGATAAATCACCTTGAAGATCCTCCTCCTTGCCGCAAATAATAAGATGAATGCCAGCTGAGCGCTTAGCAAAATCCACTATGTCATCTATATTTTTCAATCCTTCTGCCAGCTGATAGCTTAATCCGCCTGCTGCCAGAATTTCCTTGGCAAAATCCATATATGGCTTATATGCCTTCAAGTCGCCGATACCAGCTAAGGCAATCCTCTCCCGTGCTGCCTCGTCCTGCCAAGTCAGGTTCATGGATCGGATGACCTCAAATTCACTTGAGAGCTTGATTGGCTTTAGCGGGATTATTTCTTTCCTCTTATCTGTCCCGTTTGCCGGCAGCGGCAAAACACGCACATCAGGCCGTGCTTCAGAAGGGTTTGCATAAACATTCACCCCGATGATTTTCTCATCCCGCCGGGAAACATTCTCAAGGCGAATCTGTGCCATTTCGGACAGCTCTGCTTGAATGCTGCCCTTCTTCAGTGCTGCAAGCATTCCCCCGCCCCGCTCCAGTTCAAGGAAGTGAGCCCAGGCCTTCTCGCATAATTCATCTGTCAGCTCCTCAAGGTAATAGGAGCCGCCGCCCGGGTCCTCTGTTTGGCGGACGCCGGATTCTTCTGTAAGGATATGGATAATGTTTCTTGCCATCCGGATACCAAGTGAACTCCTTTGTGTCATCATGGCATCAAATGGATCAACGGTTATGTACTGACATCCGCCAGCTAATGCCGCAAAAGCTTCATTGCTTGTGCGAAGCAAATTGACGTGACGGTCATAGCTTGATTTATTGCGCATCGATGTCTTAGCGTGGATATACATCTTGCACTCCTGTATTCCATAGGCTTGTCCGATGGCGCACCATAGTCTTCTTGCCGCTCTAAGCTTTCCGATTTGCATGAAAAACTGGGAATCAATCGCAAATGAAAAGACGATACTCTCTGCCAATTCCATCGGCTGGATTCCCGCATTCTTTGCAGCATTCATATATTCAACACCTGCAGCAAGGGCATAAGCGATTTCCCTTGCCGCATCTGCTCCTGCTTCATGGTAAGGGACCGTATCGACAAGAATTGTCTTAACCTCTGGATGATGTTCTTTCCATTTTGCAACGGAGGAAAACCATTCAGCCAGCTCCTCTTGTTCGTTTAAGGGAACCCCGCCTGCTTTAACCCATTCCATCATCAAATCACGAATGACCGCTCCAGTAAAAGACAGTCCGCTCTCCATGATTGCTTGCTGCAGGGCATTTGCTTGAGTAAATACCGGATACTCTCCAACCGGCAAATCAGCAAGAAGAACTTTCAAATCCTCAGGTTTTAAAGGGCCTGTCTTAAATGAAATGGTATTCTCCCCGTTTTCGATGCCTTTGGTGACAGCTTCCTTTACTGCATCTGCATCTTCCCCTTGATTCTCCTGGCAAATCCATAAATCATTCACTCCGATACCTCTTGTATAAGGAGCTTCGCCCGGTTCTTCCACCTCTACTGTTCTTTCCGAATAAAGCGGTTTCAAAATAATATTTTCATAGGTTTCCGTTCTTAAGCTATCTGCGCCTTTTCCTTTTAAGGAACGTTCAACAGCCTCTATCCAATCCTGTTCGGTACTTGGCGGAAATGTATGGTTTCTTAATGTATCCAAGCTCATCGCATGGCTTTCTTTTCATCGGATGTTACTCCGAGAAGAAAGCTCCCTCCCTTCATCTGCATATTTTTTCTGATAATTCCATATTATCACATCGTTTTCCAAACTACCCCTCTCAACCTGTCGAGAGACAGAAAAAGAACTGCATGACTTAGTCATCCAGTTCTTCACTTGGAGATATCCTCAATAGATGGTTACCGTCTTTTCGTTCATTCCTTCAAGGATTCCCTTCACCCTTGCCAGGAAACGGCCTGCCACTAACCCATCGAGCACCCGATGATCAAGGGAAAGACAGAGATTGACCATATCTCTGATGGCAATCATATTCCCTTCCAAGACGACCGGTCTTTTCACGATGGATTCCACCTGAAGAATGGCCGCTTGCGGATGGTTGATTATGCCCATGGATTGGACGGAGCCGAATGAACCTGTATTATTCACCGTAAAGGTTCCCCCCTGCATATCATCCGCTGATAGCTTGCCGCTGCGTACCTTCCCGGCGAGCTCGTGAATTTCACGGGCAATCCCCTTGATGGTTTTCTCATCAGCATGCTTGATAACTGGCACATAGAGAGCATCGTCTGTCGCCACGGCGATGGACAAATGAATATCCTTCTTGCGGATGATACGGTCCCCATCCCACATAGAGTTCATTTCCGGAAACTCCTTGAGTGCTTGAGCTACGGCCTTAACGAAAAAGGCAAAATAAGTCAGATTATAGCCTTCATTCTTCCTGAACTCCGTCTTCAAGGCATCGCGTGCAGAGACAAGACCGGTGACATCCGCCTCTATCATCGTCCAAGCATGCGGAATCTCCTGCTTAGCTCTCGTCATGTTTTGAGCGATTGCCTTTCTAATGCCTGAGACCGGAATGATGGTATCATTTGCGGCTGTTTGAACCGGATTCTTTCTTGGGGCGGATTGTCCCTTTGAAACTGGCTCCCTCTCAACCTGAGACTGGGCCGGAACCTGGACAGCTTCTGACCCATTTTCAACAGCCTTCAAAACATCTTTCCGTGTGATTCGTCCGCCGGCACCTGTTCCGCTTAAGTTATTCAGGTCAATATTATGCTTCTGTGAAAGCATCAATACTGCGGGTGAATACCGCGGGCTCCCCGATGACTGGGAAGTTCCCTCATTCTTTCCGTCAGCTTCGGATGGTTTCATGCTCTGGTCGGGTTTCGCTTCTGCCTCTTGCCCAGTCCCGGCACCCTCTGTCTCAATGCTGCATATCAGTTCCCCAACAGGCACCGTCTCCCCCTCATCAAAGAGCAATTCCTGAATGGTTCCAGTATAAGAGGACGGTACCTCCGCATTCACTTTATCTGTCATAACCTCAGCGATAGGATCATATTTCTGTACATGGTCTCCCGGCTTGACCAGCCAATTGGAGATTGTCCCTTCCGTCACGCTTTCCCCGAGCTGCGGCATTTTCATCTTTTCTATGGCCATTGTTTCACCCTCACTTTCTAGCAATCTAGAATTCTGCTAATTCCTTTATCGCTTTTTCCACTTTATCTGGATTGACCATGAAGAACTTTTCCATCGTGGGAGCATACGGCATCGCAGGAACATCCGGACCGGCCAGCCTCTTGATTGGCGCATCCAAATCGAAAAGGCAATGCTCCGCAATGATGGCTGATACCTCACTCATGACACTGCCTTCCTTCGTATCCTCCGTCACAAGCAGGACCTTCCCTGTTTTTCTGGCGGCTTCGATAATAGCCTCCTTATCAAGCGGATAGACCGTTCTAAGGTCCAGGATATGGGTGGAGATGCCATCCTTCTCAAGCCTTTCTGCCGCTTGAAGGGCAAAATGGACACACAGCCCGTAAGTTATGACCGTAATATCTTCGCCTTCTCTTTTCACATCTGCCTTCCCAATTGGAAGGACATAGTCATCGGTGGGTACCTCACCTTTAATTAATCTGTACGCCCGTTTATGCTCAAAGAATAGTACAGGGTCATCATCACGGATGGCTGCCTTCAGCAATCCCTTCACATCATACGGCGTGGAAGGAATGACAACCTTGAGCCCCGGCTGATTGGCAAAGATGGCTTCAACTGATTGTGAGTGGTAAAGTGCGCCATGGACCCCTCCGCCAAACGGGGCACGAATCACAATCGGGCAATGCCAGTCATTATTGGAACGGTAGCGGATTTTGGCTGCCTCTGAGATAATTTGGTTCACAGCAGGCATGATGAAATCTGCAAATTGCATTTCAGCTACTGGCCGCATGCCATACATGGCGGCACCAATGCCTACCCCGGCGATGGCCGATTCAGCGAGGGGAGTATCAAGGACTCTTGCCTCGCCGAACTGCTCATACAAGCCTGATGTCGCCTTAAAGACGCCTCCTTTTTTGCCTACATCCTCACCGAGAACAAATACATTCTCATCTCTCTCCATCTCTTCTCGCAAAGCCATTGTTACGGCATCAATATATGATAAAACCGGCATCAAACCGCCCCCATTCCTTCGTCATACACATGCTTCAAGGCATCCTCTGCCTGTGCATACGGCGCATTCTCCGCATAGTCTGTCGCTTCGTTGACAAGCTTCATCACGCGCTCATTAATTTCTTTTTCAAGCTCATCATCAAGGACCCCTGTTTCTTTCAAATAGGCGCCGAATGTGATGATTGGATCATTAGTCTTCGCTTCCGCTACTTCAGCAGGCGCACGGTAGGAACGATCATCATCATCACTTGAATGAGGTGTCAGACGATAGGAGACCGTCTCAATCAGACTCGGCCCTTCCCCTCGCCTTCCCCTGTCAGCAGCCTCCTTAACAGCCTCATAAACCTCAAGCGGATCGTTTCCATTGACCGTCACACCTGGCATTCCGTATCCAATTGCCCGATCGGATACCCGCTCGCAGGCCAGCTGCTTTTCAATCGGCACCGAGATAGCATACTTATTGTTTTCACACATGAGAATGACCGGCAGCTTGTGGACACCGGCGAAATTGGCCCCTTCATGGAAATCCCCTTGATTCGATGACCCTTCCCCAAATGTAACGAATGTGACTAAATCCTTATTCTGCATCTTGCCGGCTAGTGCGATGCCAACCGCGTGCGGCACTTGCGTTGTCACAGGTGAAGATCCGGTGACAATCCGATTTTCCTTTTGTCCAAAATGTCCGGGCATTTGTCTGCCCCCTGAATTCGGGTCTTCCTGTTTAGCAAATCCGGATAGCATAAGCTGCTTAGGCGTCATTCCGAAGGTGAGGACGACACCCATGTCCCTGTAGTATGGAAGGACATAATCCTTCTTGCGGTCCAGCGCGAAGGCTGCCCCAACCTGAGCTGCCTCCTGTCCTTGACAAGAGATAACGAACGGTATCTTGCCTGAGCGGTTCAAAAGCCACATCCGCTCATCTATCCTCCTTGCCAGAAGCATCATTTCATACATCTCTAATACAGTCTGATTAGATAAGCCTAATTTTTCATGCCTATTTTGAGCCATCGTTCTTCCCCCTATCATTCTCATTCATTACATATGAAGCGCCAGGCCATCCACTGCGAGTGCCGCCTCCCCAATTACCTCTGACAGCGATGGGTGAGGGTGGATGCTTGAAGCTACTTCCCATGCCGTGGCATTTAAAATAAGGGCAAGCCCGGACTCTGATATCATGTCCGTCACATGAGGCCCAATCATATGAACCCCTAGCAGGTCATCGGTATTCTCATCAGAAATGATTTTGACAAACCCTTCTGACTCCCCAAGTACGAGCGCTTTGCCTATAGCCTGAAAAGGAAATTTGCCGACCTTTATCTTATGGCCCCTTGTCAATGCTTCTTCCTCGGTAATGCCGACGCTTGCCGCCTCCGGACTCCCATAAATACAGCGGGGAATAAAATCATACTGGATGGGCTCCGTTTTTATATTCGCGATATGCTCCACTGCCTTGATGCCCTCATGGCTTGCCACATGGGCAAGCTGCATTCCTCCGATACAATCGCCAATCGCATAAATATGAGATTCCTTCGTCTGATAGAATTCATTAACCTGAATAAATCCTCGGTTTATCTCAATTTCGGTATTCTCTATTCCTATCCCGCTCGTATTGGCATCCCGGCCGACAGAAACAAGCATCTTTTCAGCTTGATAGTCTTTTTTTGATCCATTTTCAAGCGTTGAAATGGCCAGACCATCTTGAACAGCAAGCGTGTCAGGCAAAACTTCCGCCCCTGTGATGATCTTAATGCCTTTACTCTTCAATGCCTTTTCCATCGCCTTTGATATCTCCTTATCCTCTGTTGGCAGGATTCGGTCTGCATATTCCAAAATGGTCACATCTACATTGAAATCAGAGAGCATGGACGCCCATTCAACACCAATGACACCCCCGCCAACGATAAGCATGGATGAGGGCAGCTCCTCTAGCTTTAGCGCCTCATCAGAAGTAAGAACCGTTTCGCCATCGATGGTCAAACCTGGAAGTGTGCGCGGCCTTGATCCAGTAGCCAAAAGGACGTTTTTCGGAATCAGGATTTCATTTTCCTCGCCATTATTCATCTCAACTGAAACGGTCCCAGGCATAGGCGAGAAAATAGAAGGTCCTAATAGCCGGCCATATCCCTCATAAAGATCTATCTTTCCTTGCTTGATTAAGTATTGAACCCCATTGTGGAGTTTATCAACGATGCTTTGCTTCCGCTTTTGTGCAGCCTCAAAATCGAGTGTTATCCCTTCCGTCTTTACTCCAAAATCGGCTGCCTTTTTCACGGTTTGATAAACTTCAGCACTTCTTAGCAATGCTTTTGACGGTATACATCCGGCATGCAGACATGTTCCTCCTAGCTTCCCTGCTTCTACAATCGCTGTCTTTAAACCGAGCTGAGAGGCGCGAATCGCGGCTACATATCCGCCCGTTCCGCCGCCAAGGATTACAAGATCATATTCTGTTGACATGTAAGACATCCTTCCCTGTATGGATCGCCGCCTTTGGCGGCGGCGTCATTTTTTCTATTCAACCATGACAGCCATGAAGATTCAGGCTATCTAACACCATTAGCGACGACGATTTAAAATATGGCGGCCATTCATAAGAAATTGGCTTCTTGAGTTCTTAAGCTTTTCAATCCGCTCCTCTGCCATGCGGTCGGCTGCAACATATGTTGGGATTCCGTCACGCTTAGCAATCTCGATGACTCGTTCGATGTTATTGTAAATCGTCTCAACCTTCTTTAAAGCACGCTCCTGATTGTAGCCATAAAGCTCATCGGCCACATTAATCACACCGCCGGCATTAATGACATAGTCCGGAGCATAAATAATCCCCATCTCATGGATGGCATCTCCATGTCGTGTTTCCTTCAGCTGGTTATTGGCAGCCCCAGCAATCACTTTCGCTTTTAATTGCGGAATCGTTTGATCATTAATCGTTGCACCAAGTGCGCACGGAGCATATATATCACACTCAACACCATAAATCTCATCAGGGTCTACTGCCTTTGCCCCAAAATGCTCGACCGCCATTCGGACACTATCCTTATTGATATCAGTCACGATTAATTGTGCTCCTTCTTCATGCAAATGCTTGCATAAATTAAAAGCTACATTGCCAATCCCTTGGACAGCAATGACTTTCCCTTCAAGGGAATCAGTGCCAAATGCCTCCTTGGCAGCCGCTTTCATTCCCCGGTAAACGCCAAACGCTGTCACGGGCGAAGGGTTTCCAGAGGAGCCAAAAGCAGGCGAGATACCAGTAACATAATCCGTTTCCTCATGGATAATGTCCATATCAGCAACGGTTGTGCCTACATCCTCTGCCGTGATATAACGGCCATTCAGCCCTTGAATATACCGTCCGAACGCACGGAACATTTCTTCATTTTTATCCTTGCGCGGGTCGCCGATAATAACCGTCTTTCCGCCGCCCAGATTAAGCCCTGCAGCTGCGTTCTTGTACGTCATTCCCTTGGCAAGCCGCAATGCATCTTCAATGGCTGCATCCTCGGATTCATAGGTCCACATCCTCGTTCCGCCTAAGGCCGGCCCTAGGGTTGTATCATGAATAGCGATGATTGCCTTCAATCCTGATTGCCTATCCTGCACGAACAAAAGTTGCTCATAATCATACTGTTCCATATATTTGAAAAGCTCCATCTGTCATTTCTCCTCTCGTCTTCCCCGGTTCTCTTTTTTATTTTCCAGAAAGTCCATTAATAAAAGATGCAAGAATCATGCCAACCACTTTCGCTTCCTAATTAAGCGATAACCTAAAAAATCCATGCAAAAAATTTCAAGGATGCAATTTTAAGCATGCAAAATCATTCAAGGTTGTATTTAGTTAACTTATAATACAAATTCCTGATGGAGAGCCCCAGTTCCCGAGCAGTTGCTGTCTTATTGCCATTCAGCCGATTTAAGGTTTTCTGGATGATTTCCTTTTCGACATTGGCCAGCTGTTCTCCGAGGCTGAGCGGATTATCTGTCTGGATTTGCTTGTTTCTGACCGGTACAGCAGAATCATTTTCCATGAATAAAGAAGGCAAGTCCGCTCTTTCAAGCATTCGCGCATGCACGTCCATGAAAATAATGGCTCTGCCAAGTATATTTTCAAGCTCACGGACATTCCCCGGCCAACCATATCCCTCAAGCATCTGTATAGCCTCCGGGCTGATTGTCCGGATATCTCGTCCATATTCTCCGTTCAGTTTCTTGAGCAGGTGAATGCTTAGTGGGGCAATATCACGCGGCCTTTCCCTCAAAGGCGGTATGTAGATGGGCATCCGGTTAATCCGGTAATACAGGTCCTCCCGGAAATCCCCGTTTATGATAGCTTTCTCCAAATGGACATTTGTGGCGGCAATAACCCGTACATCTATTTGGATTGGTTTTGTGCCGCCCACACGCATGATTTCTCCTTCCTGGAGAACACGGAGCAGCTTAGCCTGTGTCCCAGGAGTCAATTCGCCAATCTCATCAAGAAAAATACTCCCCCTATGAGCCTCCTCGAAAAACCCTTTCTTGCCTCCTCGTCTTGCTCCGGAGAAAGCCCCTTCCTCATAGCCGAATAATTCACTCTCTAACAAGGATTCTGCAATAGCTGCACAATTTACACGCACAAACTGGTTGTATTTACGATCGCTCGCATTATGAATCGCATGGGCGAATAATTCCTTGCCTGTTCCGGACTCGCCCCTTAATAGAACGGTCGCAGAGGTCCTGGCATATAGCCTGGCCTGTTCCAGACAGAGGTTCATTTCCTTTGATTCGCTGATAATGTCATCAAAGGTATACTTCGCCTCAATATTCCGAATCATCCTGCGCGCCCTTTGCAGCTCCTTCGTTAAATTTTGAATTTCTGATAAATCATGAATGACACCTACGCTCCCCTTCAGCTCACCATTGACCATTACAGGAGCTACATTCACAATGACATCTCTCCTTGCGGGTCCTACCTTCATTCGTGCCCCGCGCACCGGCTTTTGGGTTTTCAGCACTTGCAAATGCATACTTTCCCCTTCGACAATGTCAGTGTTCGCCGGCTTTCCAATCACATCTGATTCATCTAGACCCGTGATTCTCGAATAGGCTGGATTAATCAGCAAACCCTTTCCCTTTTCATCGACAACCGAAATAGCGTCATCGCTTGAATAAATGATAGCTTCAAGCATCTTTTGTATATGTTTTAAATTTGTTATTTCTTCCGCAAGACGAGTCATTTCCGTAATTCCCTTGAATATAGCAAATGCTCCCAAGATGTCTCCCTGCTCATTCCTGATGGGCATCCTCGTGGTAAGGATGTCCCTCCCATTATCAAGACGGGCCCGCTGATTGCTTTCTGTGACAGCCGTTTGGACGACGCGAGGGAGAGATGAAGCAGGCATTACCGCCTGAATAGGGCGACCGATTGTCTTCTCTGCCGCGATGCCCGTCAAATTTTCCGCTTCTTTATTGAAAAAAACGACCTCTTCATCCTTATTGATGACAATCATCCCATTGTCCGAGATATTAAACACAAGCTCCCGCAGATAGGCCTCTTCGTTGGATTTTTTCATTAATTCCTCTTTTTCCTGGATGAGATTCGCGAGAATAAAGGCGACTCGGCCTTGGACCAGAATGGTTTTCTCCTTCTTTTCACGGGCTATCTCTTGATAGACCGCATCATTTCCGGTCACTTCAAAAATGATATCGGGCGGAGGATCAATTAAGCGGGCCCAGCTGTCAGCCGTTTTAATTCCGTGTTTACGCGCAAGCTGAATCCCTTTGGCATCTGGATAAGAATCAACGACCGCGATTACGCGATAATCCTTTGCCATCAGCAGGAAATTTAAGATGGCTGTACCGCCATTCCCAGCACCGATGATTAGCACTGTCCTTTTCATGTGTTCCCCCCAAAGCTTGTTACAGCATGCAAAATTTTTCATTTTCATACTACCATATTTATCCTAAAAAAACTTGACAGAACCTTCAAAATTTATAAAGATGAGTATTGTAACATACTTTCATAAGTGAGGGTGAAAAAGAATGCAGCGTGCAATCGCGTTTATCCTTTTATTGATTCCCGGTATTTGCACAGCCCTTGGAATCAAGTGGATGAGGGATATGATTTTCGGAAGATTGAGCCCTCTCTTGCCGGCTCTATGGGTGCAATTCATTGTGGGGTTTCTATTGTTTGCCGGCGGCTTAGCCTTTATTGGCGGATTTATCCTATACAGAGATCGAAAACGGAATAAAGTACAGCAGCGCTTTAAGAGGCAGCCTGTGCAGAAATAAAATTACCGGGAGACTAGCGTACTATTGCTCCCGGTTTTTTGTTTTGCGGATGATTTTTTGATTTTCTTATCTTTCTGTATCATGCAGGAATCTGTGAGGTCTGTATTATCTACAGATAGATGGAAAAAGAAATAGCCCATTTTACCTATGTTCCCAACATATTTTTCAGTCAATTTGACCTCATATGTCGGAAAAGGTTTAACAGGCTATATGTGTCGGTTTATCAGGTCTCTGGTCCAAAACCTTCCGACGATATCCGAAAAGAAATCGACATGGATGGTGAGGGAGAAGGATGCCAGCAAAATAAGCGGTAAACTGACATCTCTACGGCAATCGTCATTCACTCACCTAATTGGGATGAATCAAATTCCTTCCGCAGTCGAACAGCGAGATCAGGATCGTCAGTAATAAAAGCTGTGCACCCAACCTTGAATAGACGCTTTATATCCCCTTTTCGGTTCACCGTATAAGGCCTTACCTTTATTCCAGCCTGCTGGCATTGCTCAATAATCTCATTAGGTGCCGCCCGGAATTTCGGATGGATGGATTTAGCCCGGATAGATTCAGCATAAACCCATGGCATGTATAAACCATCTGAATAGAGCGGAGCCGTTTCAATATCAGGCGCAAGTCTGTGACAATAGACGAGACTGTAATGATTAAAGGATGAAAGGATGACACGCTCCTCCATATGAAATTCCCGAATTAGCTCTATCACCTTCTCCTCCATGCCCTTATATGGGTAGACAGCATTCTTCAATTCAATATTCAGCAAAAGATCAGTCCCGCTCAGCCATTCCATCACTTCCCTTAATGTCGGGATGCCCGCAAATTCCACTGTCTTCGAATGATTCGCCGCATTTAATTTTTTTAGCTGATCAAGCGTTAATTCACGGACAGCTCCGGTTCCGTCTGTTGTGCGATCAACCGTTGGATCATGAATGACAACCAATTCACCATCTTGGCTGAGCTGAACATCGAGCTCGAGCCCATCGGCTCCAGCATTAAGGGCTTCCTTAAAGGACGTCATCGTATTTTCAGGATAGACGGCCGCATATCCCCTATGTCCAAATATAAGTGTCACGAACAAAACCTCCGTTCCATAAGTACTTCCCTCTCTAGCATACAATAAAAAGCACCATTATTACCGCCTATTTGGCAGTAATGGTGCTTCCATAAAAAATGATAACGTTTTCATCCGATTATCCATACTAAGCGAGACAGGAGTGGTTAGGAGGCTTTATGCTCAAGGCGCAGCTTATCAGCGACCATCGCGATGAATTCACTATTTGTCGGCTTCGCCTTTGTCATGCTGACCGTATACCCAAATAATGAAGAGATGGAATCAATATTTCCCCTGCTCCAGGCCACCTCAATTGCATGGCGGATAGCCCTTTCCACTCGGCTTGCGGTTGTGTTATATTTCTTGGCGATATCCGGATAAAGAACCTTCGTGATGGAACCCAAGAGCTCAATATCATTATAGACCATTGAAATAGCTTCCCTTAAGTAGAGGTATCCTTTGATGTGGGCAGGCACGCCGATCTCATGAATGATACTTGTTATGCTTGCTTCCAGATTAACAGGCTTCGCTTCAACTGGCTGCCTCGGGGAGTAAGTGTTTGAGCGAGCAATGCCAGCGCCTTTTTCACCGGATTGCCGAATATGAACGACGAGGTTATCCATATCAAAGGGCTTCAGAATGAAATAGGAAGCTCCTAGTTCGACTGCTTTTTTAGTTACATCTTCCTGTCCAAAAGCTGTCAGCATGATGACATTTGGTATTGAGGTGCCTTTTTGAAACTCCTTTATTCTCTCCAAGACCGCCAGACCATCCAAATGAGGCATGATGATATCAAGGACTAGTACGTCCGGGCTTACTTGTTCGAGCATGCTCAGGCAATCCTGGCCATTATGGGCAACACCGATCACTTCCATATCCGGCTGTTCACTAATATACTCTTCCAATAAAGCAACAAGTTCACGATTATCATCTACGATACATACTTTTATTTTTTTCAACCAGATAGCCTCCTCAAACTCTTTTTCCTAAATTTACTAGTATTTCTATTCTTTATTCTAACCGAGATATTCGACATTGCAATATAAAAAATACCCAAAAATCAAAAAATGCTTAAAAATAATGCAATAAACAAGTTTCTCTTTTATATACTCCTTAATTCGACCTTTTTCACAACTTTTTACAATCCCCCATCCTTTATTGTCGAATCGACTAATGAAACGAGCCGTTTCGACTAAAAAAAAGCAGGTTGAAATCAACCTGCTTTCGAGTCCTTTTGATATATATCTATTCCTGCTTCATTCAGCATCCATTCAA
>CAJGCH010000041.1 GCA_904501845.1 uncultured Bacillaceae bacterium
ATTGAAACGATTAATGAACAACGAAGATATGCGAGGGAATTTTGATGGACAGCTTTGAGATTCAGACAGCTTCAAAAACCTATCCCATTTTTATAGGGAATCAAGTTGCGAAGAAATTATCTCCATTTTTGCAGGAAAAGTTTCCGGAAAGGAAGAAACTATTTTTAATTACGGATTCTCATGTAGCTGCCTTGCATGCAGACTCTTTAACCCGCTTATTGAATCATTCCGGATACGATACGCTTGTTCATATCGTTCCTTCCGGTGAGGCAGCAAAGTCGCTTTCGTGCTATGAAGAATGCATGACAAAGGGATTTAGGCATCATATTGGCCGGGAGGGAATCATTCTCGCTCTCGGCGGTGGTGTAATAGGAGATTTAGCCGGATTTGTGGCGGCAACTTATATGAGGGGAATTCCATTCATTCAGCTGCCGACAACCCTCCTGGCCCATGACAGTGCAGTCGGGGGAAAAGTAGGGATTAATCATTCCCTCGGCAAGAATCTGATAGGTGCTTTTTATCAGCCTGAAGCAGTTGTCTATGACATTTCCTATCTTCAAACTTTGCCTGAGCGGGAGTGGAGAAGCGGCTTTGCGGAGCTGATAAAACATGCCTTCCTCTCATCTGAAGCGTTTTATCATGAGCTGCGTAATGAAATCAAGACCATCGATGATCTAAGGAATCATCCTAAGCTTGGCGAGTGGATTGAGCAAGGGATTAAGGTTAAGGCATCGATTGTCGCCGAAGATGAGCGGGAATCAGGAAAACGGGCTTTTCTTAATTTAGGACATACCCTCGCGCATGCAATGGAGGGGGCAGCTGGATATGGCGAGCTGACCCATGGTGAGGCGGTTGCATTTGGCTTGTTCTCTGATTTATATTTAAGCAGGAAATATACAGGATTGGATATAGACTTGGACAGCCTGTATCAATGGCTCATTAATCTGGGGTATTTAACGGTTTCAAGCGAGGTGCTTGATATAGACCGTCTGATCCCATATATGAAGCTTGATAAGAAGAATCAGGACGGCAAGATTGCAACCATCCTGCTAAAAAAATTCGGCGAGCCTATTCTGTCAACGTTTGACGAAGAGGAAATCCGTCAAGATTTCGCTGAATTCATTGGACATTATTTTGCAGTTTAAGTTAGGAGAGAAGATTATGTTAAGAGGCATAAGAGGGGCCATTACGGTATCGGCTAACCGCAAGGAAGAGATTGAAAGCCAAACTGAAAGATTGATGCGTGAGATTATTGAACAAAATGATTTGGACAGCGAAACAATCGCTTCGGTTTTCATTTCTGTGACTGATGACCTTGACGCCGGATTTCCTGCTGCCTCAGTTCGAAAGATTGATGGATTCACTTATGTTCCTGTGATGTGTATGCGCGAAATTCCGGTGCCTGGCTCATTGCCGCTTGCAATCAGAATCATGGTCCACGCGAATACCAATCGCAGCCAAAGGGAGATCAAGCATATTTATTTGGAGGAGGCTGTTAAGCTAAGACCTGATTTGCTGGATAGCTAAGAATAAAGGGGGAGCTTTGCGATGAAGTGGAAGAAACATTTATATACTCTTAAGCCTTACCAACCTGGTAAACCGATTGATGATGTGAAACGTGAATTCGGTCTGACAGAGATTATTAAATTAGCCTCAAATGAAAATCCATACGGCTATTCTCCGAAGGTTAAGAAAGTCCTTGAGGAAACAGATTGGCAGCTTGCTCTTTATCCTGATGGGGGAGCTGTCAGTCTTCGTGAGGCGGTTTCTTCATTCTGGGGAGTGAATGGGAATCAATTAATCTTTGGAAATGGTTCGGATAACTTGATTCAAATGATTACGAAAGCGCTGTTAGAACCAGGCTTGAATACGGTCATGGCAACGGGAACATTCAGTCAGTATAGCCACAATGCCATTTTGGAGCAGGCTGAGATTAGGGAAGTGCCACATGTGAATGGCCGCCACGACTTGGACGGGATGCTTGCCCAAATTGACTCGAATACAAGTATCGTCTGGCTTTGCTCCCCGAATAATCCTACAGGAGAATATATTCGCCAGGATGAATTGATGTCATTCCTTGAACAAGTTCCAGATGATGTTCTTGTTGTATTTGACGCGGCTTATTATGAGTATGTGGCTGCAGAGGATTATCCAGCATTGATCCCTTTGGTTTCTCGCTATAAAAATATCATCATCCTGCATACCTTTTCAAAGATTTATGGAATTGCCTCACTTCGGGTTGGATACGGAATTGCGGATGAGTCAATTATTCGCATGCTGGAACCGGCCAGGGAGCCTTTTAACGTCAATGCTGTTGCTCAAAGAGCGGCCATTGAGGCAATCTCGGATCAAACGTTTATTGAAGAGTGTAAGCAAAGAAATCGTGAAGGGCTTCAAGCATTCTATCAATTTTGTGAGAACCATCAATTATCCTATTATCCTTCCCAAGGGAATTTCATCTTGATGGACACCGGATACAAAGGCAATGAAGTCTTTCAATATTTACTGGAGCGTGGTGTGATTGTCCGGTCAGGCGAAGCCCTTGGTTTTCCGACATCAATCAGAATAACCGTCGGTTCGGATGAAGAGAACGACCTCGTTTTAAAGGAGCTTGAAAGCTTCCTTCAAGCAAAGAGTAAAGCGGCAAAATAGAGATGGTAAGTGAGGTGCCTCCATGCGCGGCAATGTATTGATTATTGGATTAGGACTGATTGGAGGCTCTATTGCCCTAGCGATTAAGAAGGAGCATCCCGACGCGATTATATATGGGTATGATGCGGATGGGCAGCAGGCGAAGCTCGCGAAAGCACTTAAGATTATCGATGAGCCTGTCGGTGACTATATGGCTACAGCATCAATCAGTGATTTGATTGTGATCTGTACGCCTGTGAATGCCACCGTACAAGTGGTTGAAAAGCTCTCTAGACAGCCGTTAAAGGAGACAGCTATACTAACGGACGCAGGGAGCACGAAGAAAAAGGTGATGGAAGCGGCCGAGCGATATTTTAGCCCTCGCCAAGTCTTCATTGGCGGGCATCCGATGGCCGGGTCCCATAAGAGCGGAGTAACTGCTGCTAAGGAGCGTTTATTCGAGAATGCATTCTATATGCTAACCCCATCAAGCATTGCCGGGGTGAAGGAGATTGGCCAGCTGAAAATGTGGCTGAAGGGGACAAAAGCGAAATTTCTCGAGGTCAGCGCCGATGAGCATGATTATTTAACTGGAGTTATCAGCCATCTGCCGCATATCATGGCAGCGTCCATGGTCAATCTTGCCGAGAATGCTGAAAAGGAGAACGAGATTATCGCGCGCCTGGCAGCCGGGGGATTCAGGGATACCACTCGGATTGCTTCTTCGAGCCCGGAAATGTGGAAAGACATCCTCCTTCATAATGACCAGGTTTTGATTGCCCTCCTCGATTCTTGGATCAGGGAAATGGAAGAGGTAAAAGCGTGGATGGCCAACAAGAATGGACAAAGAATCTATGATTTCTTCTTAGGCGCTAAGCGCTTCCGTGACGCCATGCCCATCCATGAGAAAGGGGCCATCCCTTCTTCATATGATCTTTACGTGGACGTTCCGGATTATCCAGGGGTCATTTCAGAAATCACAGGATATTTGGCGGAATCGAGCATCAGCATAACGAATATTCGCATTCTCGAGACGAGGGAAGAGATTTACGGTGTGCTGGCGATATCCTTCCAAAGTAATGAAGACAGGGCTCTGGCAGTAGAATGCTTGCAGCTGAAAACTACATATGATACGTATTTTGATTAAACCGTCAGGAGGATTTGCATGGTTAGAAGATTGGAGTTTACACAGCCGTCATTAAAAGGCAAATTGGAGGTTCCGGGAGATAAATCAATTTCCCATAGGGCCGTCATGTTCGGGTCTGTAGCAGAGGGTGTGACCACTATCAGCCATTTCCTGGAGGGGGAGGATTGTCTCAGCACCATTGATTGCTTCCGTAAGCTTGGGGTGACCATCGAGCAAAATGGGACAGATGTGAAAGTGCATGGGAAGGGATTTGCCGGGCTGACTGCTCCAAATGAAGTGCTCGATGTAGGAAATTCGGGCACATCCATAAGGCTATTGCTAGGGTTATTGGCGGGATTGCCCTTCGAGATGACATTCACTGGAGATGAGTCCATCGCCAAAAGGCCTATGAAGAGGGTAGTTGGCCCTCTTCGTCAAATGGGAGCACAAATAAGCGGCCGGGATGACGGGAATCTTGTTCCATTGACGTTGAAAGGCTCTGCGCTTACGGGAATTGAATACAAGCTTCCGGTTGCCAGCGCACAAGTAAAATCAGCCATTTTGCTGGCGGGCCTTCAAGCGGATGGGGAGACAACTGTTATTGAAAAGGAGCGGACAAGAGACCATACAGAGAAGATGATTCAATCCTTCGGAGGAGAGATATCCGTTGATGGAATGCGTATTTCGGTGAGGGGAGGCCAAACCTTGCAGGGTGGCCACATCTATGTTCCGGGTGATATATCCTCTGCCGCCTTTTGGCTTGCAGCCGGAGCGATTGTGCCTGACAGTGAAATAACCATTGAGAGTGTCGGTTTGAACCCGACTCGAACGGGCATCATTGATGTTTTGCGGGAAATGGGAGCAGATATGGATGTCATTTTGGATAAGGGGACTGGTTCTGGAGAGGAGATTGGAACAATCACCATTCGTCACTCACAGCTTCACGGGACGACAATCGGGGGAGATATCATCCCGAGACTGATAGATGAAATCCCGATTATTGCCCTGGTGGCAACACAGGCTAAAGGGCAGACCATCATCAAGAATGCCGAGGAACTGAAAGTAAAGGAAACAAATCGGATTGACGCGATTGCCACTCAGCTTGGACGACTCGGGGCTGTGATTACCCCTACAGAGGATGGGCTGATTATTGAGGGAGAACAATCTCTCCGTGGCGGGAAGGCAGACAGCCTCACCGACCACCGGATTGGCATGACGCTGAGCATAGCCTCCTTATTGGCGGATGGACCTGTGGAACTAGAAAACGAAGACGCCATTTCAGTCTCATATCCAAGCTTTTTTGAAGACTTGGACAGGTTATTAAGCTAACTAAAAAATATCAGGAAGGCATTCAGACTCTTGAGTTTGAATGCCTTTTTACGTCAGGAATAAAGTAATATTATAATGGTCAGCTCAGCAGGCTGCTTGTAAATATATTGATCAATTAATTGGAAAGCATTCTTTTTCTAAGGTTTTGTGCTAAACCGAAAAAAAGGAACATAGCATGTCTTTAAGAGGGCTTCAAGCAAGGGATAAGGCGATGCCCTTTACTATCAACTCAATGTTTGGTAGGGTGGAGGAGATTACAGTACTACTAGACAGATGGAATTGACTCTATTATCCTCCTCGAAAATTGGCTATACTGTTTATACAGGAAATCTTCTAATTTCTATCACGTCATCCACTAAACCTTCGTAAATGGCTGCCTATCACAGGAAAATACCATGCCTACATAGAATACATTCATAAGCAGGTTCCTTGGACGTGCCGGGGGAGACAAGCCCAGAAAAGCTTTCCTCGCATGTCGTTGTTTTAACGGTTAAAAGAATGCCGTTTCACTGCTTGCTATTGGACCAGATTAACAGTTAGAAATGAGCATTTGGAAAGGAATTATCGGGAAATGAATATTGAGACAATCAGAAAAAAACTCTTGCAAGGTGAATGGGAAGAAGCAAAAACACATATAAATTTAATTAAGGAATCCCAAAATGATGAGGACATTTTCGCATTGGCAGAAGAACTGGCCTCTTTAGGTTTCATGGAAGAGGCTAAAGAATTATTTGAGGAGCTTGAAAAGCGATACCCTGATGAGGGAGAGATTCTATTCTCGCTGGCTGAAGTTTCCTCGGAGCTGGGCAATGAAGAAGAAGCGCTGCTGTATTTGGAGAAGATTGACAATGATGATCCTATGTATCCTGGGGCACTTCTCCTGCTTGGCGACCTATATCAGGCCATGGGAATGGAGGAAGTGAGTGTCCGCAAGCTAAAGGAAGCCAATGACATTCTGCCGGATGAGCCAATTGTGAAATTTGCTTTAGCAGAACTTTATTATCAACAAGGAAATTTCCGTGAAGCTGTAGAATTATATACTTATATTTCTCAAAATGATTCAAGCATTAATGGCGTATCCATTAATAAGCGTTTAGCCTTATCTCTCGTATCGCTCGGTGAATTTGAAGACTCGCTTCCTTATTTCCTTAAGGCAGAGCGGGAAGATAAAGACAATGATGTGAATTTGCTATTTGAATACGGGTTTGCCGCATTTCATGCCGGTGAATATGCTGCGGCCATAGCTAAGTTCAGCGAGCTGAAGGATATGGACCCGGCCTATCATTCCTTATATATGTATTTAGCAATGGCCTATGAGGAGAATAAAGATCTCCAAAGGGCAATCGAAGTAGCTGAAGAGGGAATGAAGGAAGATCCGTTTAATAAAGAAATTTTCCTTTATGGTGCTGAACTGGCATCCAAAAAGGGAGATACTCCAAAAGCGATTAAATGGCTGTCAGAGGCCATTGCAATTGATCCTGGTTATTTGGAGGCAATCTTAACCCTTGGCAAATTGTATCTGCATGAGGAACAATATTCAGAAGTTATTGACCTAGTGTCATCTGTGCGTGAAATGGGAGAAGAGGACCCGCAATTTGATTGGTTATTGGCAACGGCCTACTCGGAGCTTGAGGAATATGATCAGGCGCTTTCTTCTTATCGTGAAGCGTATCAGCATTTCATGGAGAATAAGGAATTCTTGCATGAGTATGGTTATTTCTTGCTTGAAGACAGTAAGTTCAAGGAAGCTCGTTCCATCTTTGAGAAGTTGCTGCAGGAAGATCCGAGTAATGATGAGTATCTGGATATTTTAGAAAGAATTTAAATTAGATGTGCAGAGGAGGGCTCCACCATGAAAACCCCTGTATCTGTCGATGAGAAGAAAGAATTCATCCGCTGGTTTTTGAATAATTATCAATTAAAACGGCGTGAATGTGTGTGGATATTGAACTATTTGATGAGCCATGATCAGCTGATGAGGAATGTTCATTTCGTGGAAGGAGCCAAATATTGTCCGAAAGGGATGGTTATGTCAACGCATTGTGTGGATGATGTGCCGTTTCGCTTCTACAAGAGCAACATCATGACAACGGATGCAGAAAAATCATTCCATGATATCAGATTGAACCGGGAAGAAGATATTTATATTCAATTGAACTTCCGGACAGCCTATTCTTCCTATCAGTATGCTGCCGTGCTAGAAGAGAACCCCTATTTTCCGAAGAATTTGCCCGGCAATGAGCAAGACCAGCATATAGCGGAGAGCATACTTGAGGAAAGCTTGAGTCGCTTTGAGGAAGAGAGGCTATTGCGATTGATTGATGCGGCAATTGATGAGAGGGATCATGGTCAATTCACGATGCTAAGCAATCGTTTGAGAAGACTGCGTACAAAGAAAAAATCCCTGACATAGACATGCCAGGACCAAAGTCAGACCGTTTAGCGAAAGAGGGAGCTAAACGGTCTGGCTTTTTTGTGCTTTTCTGTATAAATTTTACTCATTATCGTATACAATGAAATGGAAATGAGGAGGGATTGCATGAAATATCAAACGGCTGATATCGAGATGTTTCAGCGTTCAAGGGAATATGTCGATACGGTTATCGTTCCGTTGAATGCGATTACATTTGAGAAAGGTGTCAACCAGGCCGTGGCTTCCTATGAGTATCTGAGCCTGTTGACCTATGAGCTGGAGAGAGAGTTGAAGGGGCGCATTTTTTTGGCTCATCCCGTTCCCTATGTGAAGGAAAGCGGACAAGAGTCTAGAAGCGCCATATTGAATCAATGGAGAGAATTCTACAGGAATGCCGGATTTTTGCATATTCGATTCCTCACCACGGACAGTAAATGGACTAGCCTCGCTGAATCTGAGGATATTCTATGGTTTCCATCCATGCAAACCGATAAAATGCCTGAGGAGGCGATTAAGCAAGTCCTCGGTGACCATACGGCTCAAATCACAGAGCTATTGCGGGATGCCTGGCAGAACGCTTGAAAATAATTACATAATAAACCATGTATTTCCTAAACTGGGAGTTTGTTGACCTTTCAAAAATATTAGGATATTATTGTAATGTCCTAGTTTTATAAAGTTTGTACAATTCTGTAATTTTGTCAGACTTTCCATATAAGGGGGGAGAAATGTAATGAGCAGCCAAAAAGTATCAAGACGCCAATTCTTGAACTACACGCTCATGGGTGTTGGGGGATTCATGGGTGCAGCGGTGGTTATGCCGATGCTGCGGTTTGCGGTAGATCCTGCCTTAAAAGCCAATGCCTCTGGTGACTTTATTAATACGGGCTTGAAGATCAGTGAGATTACGGAAACACCAACTCGCGTCGATTACAAGCTGGAAGTCAAGGATGGATGGTATGAAGCAGAGGAAACGCGAACGGCATGGGTTTACAAGGACGAAGAAGGGGGCATTGTCGCTCTTTCTCCGGTATGTAAGCACTTAGGCTGTACAGTCAACTGGGAGGGTGATGAGAAGCATAAGAACGAATTCTATTGCCCTTGTCATGGTGGCCGGTATGAGAAGAGCGGCAAGAATATTCCGAATACACCGCCAATCGGTCCGCTCGATTTATACGAGAGCCAAGAAAAAGATGGAGTATTGTACTTAGGCAACACAAAAACAAATGAGGTGTAGGGAGGCGTAATCAATGCTGAATAAAATGTATGATTGGATTGATGAGCGGCTGGATATAACGCCCTTGTGGCGCGACATCGCTGATCATGAAGTCCCAGAGCATGTAAACCCTGCCCATCACTTTTCGGCATTTGTTTATTGTTTTGGGGGATTAACGTTCTTTATCGTTGTTATTCAAATTCTATCTGGCATGTTCCTAACGATGTATTATGTGCCAGATATCGAGAATGCATGGAATTCCGTGTATTTCTTGCAGAATGAGGTGGCTTTTGGACAAATTGTCAGGGGGATGCATCACTGGGGGGCTAGTGTGGTAATCGTCATGATGTTCTTACATACAATGCGCGTGTTCTTCCAGGGAGCTTATAAAAAGCCGCGTGAATTAAACTGGATCGTGGGAGTTCTTATTTTCTTTATTATGCTGGCTTTAGGGCTGACAGGTTACCTTCTGCCTTGGGATATGAAAGCGTTATTCGCGACAAAGGTAACGTTAACGATCATTGACTCGGTTCCATTTATCGGTCCTTACTTGATGACTCTCTTAGCAGGTGACCCGACAATCATCGGAGCTCAAACGTTGACTCGTTTCTTTGCGATTCATGTTTTCTTCTTGCCTGCAGCATTGATTGGGCTGATTGCAGCTCACTTCCTGATGATTCGTAAGCAAGGAATTTCCGGACCGCTATAAGATTTTGAACGGAGAATTGTAAAGAAGGAGGGGATATCCATATGCATCGTGGTAAAGGTATGAGATTTGTAGGCGACTCAAGAATCAGTGCTGACAGAAAACCAAATATTCCAAAGGACTACTCTGAGTATCCTGGGAAGACGGAAGCATTCTGGCCTAACTTCTTGCTTAAGGAATGGATGGTTGGCGCTGTATTCTTGGTTGGTTTCTTATGTTTAACGGTAGCGCATCCATCCCCGCTTGAGAGGATTGCAGACCCGACAGATACGGGCTATGCGCCATTGCCAGACTGGTACTTTATGTTTTTATACCAGCTTCTTAAATATTCATATGCCTCTGGGCCGTACAACTTAATTGGGGCTTTGGTCATTCCAGGATTAGCGTTTGGTGCGTTAATGCTTGCTCCGTTTTTGGACAGGGGACCAGAGAGGCGCCCGACAAAGCGTAAGTTCGCGGTAGGCTTTATGCTCTTAGCGTTTGCTGGAGTCTTCTATTTGACGTGGGAGACCGTTTCCACTCATGACTGGGCAGCAGCAAAATTACAAGGACAGATCATTGACGATACGGCGATTGATAAAGATTCTGACGGATATAAAATCTATCAGGATCAAGGATGTATAAGCTGTCACGGTGACTCGCTCCAAGGAGGCGCTGGTCCAAGTCTGCTTGGAAGTGAACTGGAGGTCGACCAAATCTCTGAGATTGCCGTAAATGGTACAGAGAACGGAAAAATGCCGCCTGTCTTTAAGGGATCGGAAGAAGAACTAAAGACTTTAGCTGAGTTTATTAAAGGCTCTAATGCTGAAGGCGGAGAGCAGACAAGCACTAGCACGGAATAATCAATCTGGATTGTCCAATCGGGGACAGTTCATATAACAGTTCAAAGGTCATCAGAGTAGTAAGTGCTATTCTGATGCCTTTTTTTGTTGGCGGATTTTTACGAATGAAGGAAATATGAAGGTAAACAGACGTGCAAGATTCCAAAGAAGGGCTTGGCGGCTGAGCAAGAATTTCACTCTGAAGGTTGCCAGAACAAAGGGCTAACCGCTATCATGATAGATGAAGTGCTTATTGGTTTGGAGGCTAAATACATACTATGAAAAATTGGATATATGCTATCCTTTCTAATCGGATGGTTCTATGGATCATTCTTATCATTAATATTTTTGGCACCATTTACGGTTATTATTGGTACAAGGGTCAGCTTGAGGTAACGCCCCTCCATTTTGTTTTGTTTGTACCGGATAGCCCGACGGCAAGTTTATTCTTTGTCATTGCACTAGCAGGAATTATGATGGGGAGAAATTTCGGTTTGTTCGAGGCGCTAGCGGTTGTGTCGTTGTTCAAGTATGGAATCTGGGCCGTTGTGATGAACCTGTTTTCGTTCATCGTAGATGGGTCATTTTCCTTGATTGCGCTCATGCTTATTTTATCCCATGCGGCGATGGCTTTGGAGGGTTTGCTGTTTGCTCCATATTTCCGGGTGAAACCATGGCATTTAGTGACGGCAGCCATTATTCTCATTCATAATGAAATCATTGATTATGTATTTGGGATGATGCCGACTTATAGTGTTCTTCATTTATATATAGATGAAATTGGCTATTTCACCTTTTGGCTGAGCATTCTTTCTATCGGAGTCGGCTATTTGGTGACTATTCGAAATGGCCGCACCATCTATACGCTCCCCTCAAAATGAATCATATTTATGTTCTTGCCTTGTCCCTTTTCACATACATATTAGTATGATGAGGAGGGACATTTTCTATGAAGTTGATGAAGGGGGTCATAGGATCCGTTATCATTGTAGCATCATTGTCTATACAGGCTATAGCCGCTAGCCCTGCCGAAGATGAAGCCATCGAAACGATTGCCGACCAATCATTCCAGTTTGTGAAGGTCGACCGCAGGCAGGAGGCGGGGGAATTGCTTAATGTGTTTTCAGAAAAGTTTATGGATGTGGCTGCCCAGGGTAATCTTTATTCAATGGATGAGATCAATATTGTAACCATTGCTCTAGAGGACGCTATGAATACCATTCAGGATACAGAGAAGACGAATGAGGAAGCGGTCAATGAGATGACCAAATTCAGATTGGCCTATGATGCCGTAAGTCATGAGGGGAGCCCGCTGTGGACGAAAATGAGAGGACAGATTCTGACGGCGGCTGAGGAAACGCGCAAAGCTGTTCGGAATCAGGATTCTGTCGCTTTTCAAGAAGAGCTGAATCGATTGCTCTCTATCTATAATATCTTGTATCCCTCCTTGAAGGCGGATGTGACCCCGGAGAAATTCCAGCAGGTCGATGCCCAGCTTAAATTCATTGACCAGTATCGCCCGCAAGTATTTTCGGATAGCCAAAAGCAACAAGATATAGCCGCGTTGGAAGGACAGCTTCGTGATATTTTTGATGAGGCCCAGAAGGATGATTCCGACCCGTCTCTTTGGTGGGTAATCATTTCGACTGGCAGTATTATTCTATTGACATTATCGTATGTCGGATACCGAAAGTATAAAGGGAATGAGGAGAATATTCATACGAAGAGAAAAAAGCACGATTTTTGATAAAATTTTGAAAAGTATCTATCCATTGACAGATGACTGTTATAATTATTACAATAATATTAATCACAATAAAATGGAGGATATAGATGTCGTTTCTAATTTACTTTATCTTGATTTTGGCTATACCGATTTTCGCTCAAATGAAAGTCAGAAGTGCATATTCGAAGTACTCGAAGGTTCCTGCTTCCAATGGATATACAGGGGCAGAAGTAGCACGGAAAATCTTAGACGAAAATGGTTTGTATAACATAAAAATTGAAGAAACTCATGGTGTATTAAGCGACCACTACGATCCGACAGCGAAGGTTGTCAGATTATCCTCTGACATTTACCACGGTCATTCTCTGGCTGGTACGGCTGTAGCTGCCCATGAGGTTGGTCATGCCATTCAGGACAAAGAGGGTTATACATTTATGCGAATACGTCATAAATTAGTCCCTGTGGCAAACATCGGCTCTAACTTTTCATGGATTTTGATTATTGCGGGGATGATTTTCTCTATCTATAATCTCGCCTTGCTTGGTGTTCTATTCATGGCAGCAGCGGTTCTATTCCAGTTTGTCACATTGCCGGTCGAGTTCAATGCTTCCAGCCGTGCGATGAAGCAAGTGGTCGCTCTTGGTGTCATTGACGCAGGCGAAGAAAGAGAAACCAAGAAGGTATTGGATGCAGCAGCATTGACTTATGTAGCTGCAGCAGCGGTTGCCTTACTTGAATTGCTTCGTTTTGTTCTCATGTTAACTGGAATGAATAATGAAGATTAATAAAAGAGGGGAGATGTTCTCCCCTCTTTTTTGTGGTATTTTGTTTTTAATTGTCGAGCGGTTTTTTATCCTCGTCGAGCGTAAAACCTTCACCAAGAACGTCATGCACGACTGTGACGGATACGAAGGCATGCGGATCAACAGATGTAATTAAATTTTTGAGGCGAACGATTTCGTTTTTGCCTACGACGCAGTAGATGACCTCTTTCTCAAGCTTTGAAAATTGTCCATATCCCTTCAGGATAGTGACGCCGCGTTCCATATTTTCGTTGATTTTTTTGGCGATTTCCTGATTGGACTCGCTGATGATAAAGGCCCCTCTTGCCGCATAGGCCCCCTCTTGGATGAAATCGATGACTCGGCTTCCAATGAAAACAAGTACAAGCGTATACATGGCTTCTTTGTATGAAAGATACGTTGCAAGCGAAAGGGCAATAACACAGAAGTCAAAGACGAACATTGTTTTCCCCATACTGTAGCCTTTGTATTTAAAGACGAGACGAGCTATAATATCAACTCCCCCGGTGGTTCCTCCATAGCGGAAGATAATCCCGAGTCCGACGCCGATGAAGACACCGGCAAAAAGGGCGGCAAGCATTAAGTCATCCTTTAGCGGAATGTGAAATTGATATTTTTCGAAAACCGCTATAAAAACAGAAAGTGCCACTGTTCCGATAATTGTGTAGATAAACGTCTTTTTACCTAATAAACGATAGCCAATGAAGAATAGAGGCAGGTTTAATAAGATATTCGAAATAGACGGGCTTAAACCGGTCAAGTTATAAATAAGGAGGGTAATCCCTGTGAAACCTCCTTCGGCTAACTGGTTTTGCATGTTAAAATGGACAAGTCCGAAGGCCATGATGGCTGAACCGACCAAGATGAAAAAAATATTCTTTATTTTTAAATTGAATATCATCTGAAAACCCCCTTCCTTGCTAATGGATAATAATTATGGTGTACAATTAAGATATAATCATGTCAATATGCCCTAATGAATTTTATCATATGTGCTTATTGCTCGGAAATAGATATATAAGCTACCATGTAGAAGTGAACAGAGAAATGGATGTGGAATGGATGAGTAACAAAAAAACAATGGAACAAATGCAGCAGGAAGTGGACAGTTATATCGGGCAATTTAAAGAAGGATATTTCAGTCCTTTAGCGATGACGGCAAGGCTCACAGAGGAATTGGGAGAGCTTGCGCGTGAGATCAATCACCATTATGGAGAGAAACCGAAAAAATCCACAGAGGAAGAGAAAGCGATTGAAGAGGAAATGGGTGATGTTTTATTCGTGCTGATTTGCATGGCTAACTCCCTTGGTGTAAACCTGGAGCACGCTCATGACCAAGTCATGGAGAAATTTAGGACGAGAGATAAAGATCGCTGGACCAGAAAGGATGAACAAGGATGATTAACGTAATTATTGCAGGACCTAGGGGGAAGATGGGAAGAGCGGCTGTTCAGATGGTTCAAGAAACAGAGCGATTCCAATTGGTCGCCGTGCTTGATCGGAAAAACGGAGGCAAGCGCTTAAGTGACCTTGAAGGCTTTTCCGGAGAAAAATCTGATGTCCCGATATATGAAGACCATGAAGAG
>CAJGCH010000042.1 GCA_904501845.1 uncultured Bacillaceae bacterium
GCTCTGCCGTAAATTCGAACTCACCTGTCCCATCTTCAGCCACCTCTATATTCGGCAGATCGCCCGCATGCGGACCATTTTCATTCTCCATTCCATGCTCTGAGTCATCCGGATTGAAGTGTGCCCCGGCGGATTCAAAGTCAGGAGCCTCACATTTAGCTGTTTCATGGAAGTGGACACCATGCTTACCTGGTTCCATCCCTTCCACCTTCAGGCTTATTTGGACCCCCTCATCAATTTGCTCAAGTACAGCAGATCCAATCTTCTCGTCATCAGTGCTTGTCAATTCGATTGTTTTTCGGTTCTCAACCTTCGTTTCTTCATCATCCTGATTATCTGCATTATTCTCATTTTGCTCTATCTTATCGCTTGTTGTGTCCAATTGCTCACTTTCAGAACATCCTACAAGGACGAGCACGAGTGCCATTAACATTAGAAAGAAATATTTCTTCAACTTTCCTCCTCCTCTCCATTTTCCTTTTTACCTAAATTAACCAAGAAGGAGGCTAGTAAACACCCTTTTAGGAAAATCAGCCGATAGTCCTTGAAAAAGAGCAGGTCAGAATCCCCTAAACACAAAAAAGCTATGGTTTACACCATAGCCTTTTCTCCAAATTGAATCCGGTGGAGCTTTGCAAATACCCCGTTATGGGCAAGAAGCTCTTCATAGGTCCCATCCTCCTCAATGCCTTTTTCGCCGACAACAATAAGGCGATCGGCATTACGGATGGTCGCAAGCCTGTGGGCAATGACCAAGGTTGTCCGGTTTGCGGCAAGCTCTTCTAGAGATTGTTGTATGATTCTCTCTGTCTCTGTATCGAGAGCGGATGTTGCTTCATCAAGAATTAAGATTGGCGGGTTCTTTAAAAACATCCTCGCAATCGCGAGCCTTTGTTTCTGACCGCCAGATAGTTTCAAGCCGCGCTCGCCGATCTCTGTCTCATAGCCGTCCGGCAATGCCTCAATCATACTCTCAAGATGGGCTTTCCTCGCTGCCTCCTTGATTTCCTCAAAGGACGCATCGAGATCACCATAAGCGATATTCTCACGAATCGTGCCCGCAAAGAGGAATACATCCTGCTGGACGATTCCAATTTGCTTGCGCAAGGATTCAAGTGTCATATCGCGGATATCGATGCCATCAATCTTAATTGAGCCGCCGTCCACATCATAGAAGCGAGGAATCAGGGAGCAAATCGTTGTCTTCCCTGCTCCGGAAGGACCTACAAATGCCGTTGTTTCACCCGCTCTCAAAGAGAGGGTTATATTGCTTAACACAGTCTTCGATTCATCATAACGGAAATCCACATGTTTAAAATCGATATCTCCATTAAGGTGATTGACCGTTATGGCATCCTCTTTATCCTGGATGTCTGGCTCTTGTTGAATAAGCTCTAAAAAGCGCCTGAAGCCGGCCATTCCTTTTGGATACAATTCAAGCAGCGCACTGATCTTATCAATCGGCTTCACAAGAACATTTGTATAAAGGACAAAGCTGACTAATTCTCCATACGTGAGGCTGCCGCTAAAGCTCAGCCACGCCCCTACTATCAAGACAAGCAATGTGAGCAGACGGGTCATCATGTAAATGGAGGAATGGGTTCCGGCCATAACCTTGTAGGCACGCAGCTTCGCCAAACGGAATTTGCCATTGTTTTGCTCAAAGCGTTTCATTTCAAATGGCTGGTTTGTAAATGATTGCACTACACGCACACCGGAGACGCTGTCTTCCACCCGGGCATTCACGTCCGCAATCTCTCCGTACATATCCTTCCAGGCTGCGTTCATCTTCTTATTGCTGTAAACGACAAGCCCGGTCAGGAATGGAACTAAGATAACCGCGACAATCGCCAAGGTTGGATTGATATTAAACATGATAAGGAAGGCGCCAATGAACGTCATGATGGCAATGAAGGCATCCTCCGGCCCATGGTGAGCAAACTCCCCTATATCAAATAAATCATTCGTGATTCGGCTCATCACATGACCTGTTTTCGTATTATCAAAGAAACGGAATGATTGGCGCTGGACATGGTTAAACAGTTCCTGCCTCATATCCGTCTCTATATTTGTCCCAAGCTTATGGCCGAGGTAATTGACAATAAACTGAAGAAATGTGCTCAGCATGTATACAAAGAACAGCAATACCCCAACTGTGACGACCATTCCCCAGTTGCCGGTCGGGAGCAAATCATCGATAAATCGCTGGACCGCAACAGGGAAGGCCAGCTCTAGCATAGCCACAATAATGGCACTGGTGAAATCAATGATAAATAGCCGTTTATGCGGTTTATAGTATGAAAAGAATTTTCTTAGCATGACGTTGTCCCTTCCTCCCCCTATGGTAGATATCCATTATACCAATTCCCCCATACATAGAATAAGAAAAAGAAAAAAGTCCCCGTTCAATAGGGACTAATAGGTGCTTATCTTACATTTTGCGCTGATTTCTTTTTCATGTGCAAGGAGCCATTCCTTCCGCCATATCCCATGCGCATAGCCGACCATCTTGCCATTTGCTCCAATAATCCGGTGACAAGGCACTAAGAGGCAAATTGGATTCCGGCCATTTGTGCTTCCAACGGCCCGTACAGCCTTTTCATTACCTGCCATGTGAGCAATTTCTTTATAGGAGGCCGTCTTGCCAAAGGAAACAGAGGCAAGTGACTTCCAAACCCTCTCCTGAAAAGCTGTGCCTTCTAGTTTGTAAGGAACTGTGAATTCAAGCCGCTCTCCCTGAAAATATTCATCAAGCTGCTGATAGCATTCCATCAGCACAGCTGGCGTTTCTGCCTGCTTTTCATGGATGATTTCTTTTCGCTCCGTGAACAATACTGACTGAACATACTCATTCGTGCTACTGACCTCAATAATGCCTAGCGGAGATGGATAATCAAGTTTTGCTAAACCCATTTCATACAGCCCCCTTCATACTAAAAGGGTAGCATAAGCAAGCCGTCCTTCCTATTCAAAATATGAAAATCATCGTACATAATCAGGGTAATCTGTAATAATGCCATCGACCTTCATCTGAAGCAGAAATTGGACCGTCTCTTTGCTTCTCGCTGTCCAGGACTGGACTTTCATGCCTTCTTCATGAGCTTTCGTCACCAGCTCCTCCGTGATGAGCCCATAGCTTGGGTTATAGTACTCGGCGTAGGCAGAAAATTGTTCAATGGCCGCATCTGTCGTATCTGCTGAGCGGTTGATAAGAACGCCAATCGGCATACGCGGCAATAATTGATCAGCCCGCTTCATCGAATTGAAGTTAAAGGATTGAACGATGACTTTTTCATTGCGGGGTTTATCAAGATGATAGGCTTTCAGAAGCTCGGCAACCTCTTCTTCAATCCCGGGATATAATTCAGGAGACTTCAATTCAATTAAGATGCCAACCTTCCCTTTATACCTCTTCAGCACCTCTTCAAAGGTCGGAACTTTCTCACCCTTAAACTTTTCTGACATCCAGCTGCCTGCATCAAGTCGGCGGATCTCTTTATAAGTCAAGTCGCCAACCTTGCCTGTTCCATCCGTCGTTCGGTCAACTGTTGTATCGTGAATGAGAACAAGCTTCCCATCCTTTGTGCGCTGAACATCAATTTCAATATAATCCGATTTCATTTTGACAGCCAAATCAAAGGCCGCAATCGTATTCTCTGGTGCATAGCCGGATGCCCCGCGGTGAGCAACGATATCGATTTTCTGATGATTCTTTTCGGGTTCATTTGCTTGAACCCCCAGATGGGACGGAAATAATAGAGCAGCAGACAACCCAACGGCCAAGCCTAACATCTTTTTCATCGTCATCCTCTCCTTCTCTTATCCACTCACCTTTAGTTTAAAAGAGCATTATGTTATTCACATGATAAATAGGTTAATTTTTGTTAATGGTTGAGTGACAAAAAGCAGGGAAAAACACCTACAAAATATAATATCTAAAAAGGGAGCTTTGCCTTTTGTGGACTGCGTTTAGATTCATAAAATTCATTATTCCTGCTCCAAATATTTCTTGCTTAGCTCCTTTAATGCCATTAATCGGTCTTACTTTTTCTTCCTCACTCCTAAACCATCTATTGTGATAATATTAAATATCATCAGACAGAACACCCGGCATTACCGTTTAGTTAGATGGTTAATTCTTAATCAAGGAGGAATGAAAATGACAGAGAAAAAATCCTCTCAGACTTGGGCACTTAGTCTTTTTGCCATTGGGGTTTTTATGGCTGCACTCGACAATGGAATTATTAGTGCAGCTCTTACAACGATCAACAGCAATTTTGGCGTATCCGCCAACTGGGGAGCCTGGGGAGTCACATTGTACACATTGGGCTTAGCAATCAGTGTCCCGATTATCGGGAAGCTTTCCGATCGTTATGGCCGTAAGCGATTATTCATAATTGAGATTGCCATTTTCGGAGTTGGTTCCTTGCTTGTGGCCTTGAGCCCGAACTTCACCTTTTATTTAATCGCGCGCTTCATCCAAGCCATGGGCGGAGGCGGAATTTTCATCATCGGGAGCTCGCATGTTCTTAGCACCATGCCAGCTGAAAAGCAGGGGAAAGCGCTTGGTATGCTTGGCGGCATGAATGGGATTGCCTCCGTCATCGGGCCGAACCTTGGAAGCTTTCTTCTCGATTTAACAGGAAATTGGCATTTTTTATTCTTGATTAACGTACCGATTGCGATAGCGCTCATTATATTTGGCTTTATGAAGCTCGAGGAAACAAAAGATTCGATTCCAGGAAAATTGGACCTATTTGGAACAGTCCTGCTCTCCCTTTCGATCCTGGGCATCATGTATGGCTTGACGAATATTGAAGGTGTGAATTTCTTTGACAGTCTTCTTGAGCCGAATGTATATGGATTCTTGCTTGGAGGTCTTCTCTTATTTGCCATCTTGCTCGTTCATGAGAGCCGGACGGAGAAACAAGGAAAAGACCCTATCCTGCCGATTAGATTATTGCGGCAGCCAACCTATTTGCTCACCCTTTTGGTTGGCGCCTTCTCAGGAGCCCTGCTTGCCGGCATGATTTTCATTCCCGCGTTTTCAGAGCAAGTGCTTGGCATCGCCCAAGAAAATGCCGGCTATTGGATGACGCCGCTGGCGCTAGCTGCCGGTGTTGGTGCCGCGCTAGGCGGAGGATTTGTCGACAAGAGAGGACCTGTACTCGCGGTCGTCCTGTCCGGCATCATCTCAGCAATCGGTTTCTTCCTATTCCCGGCCTGGATTGAGGTTAAATGGCAGTTTGTCATCTCTTCGTGTATCGCCGGCTTAGGTATGGGAATCATTCTGGGAGCACCGCTCAATATTCTGGCGACAGAGCGATTGCACTCCGATAAAGGAACGGCTATCTCTACCCTATCCTTATCCCGCCAGATTGGGATGACCATTGCGCCAACGATTTACGCCGGCTTCATTGCCCGCGGTTTCAATGAACTACCTGGCTTATTCCAAACTGAATTCCCAGGTATTTTGCAGAAGAATATTGAAGAAGCCAATCTTGGGCCAGAGGGACTTGCGGAGCTTGGAACACTCACCTCACAAATGTCTGGAGGCACTAGCGGCATGTCAGAGGCAGAGATGAATCAGGTCATTAACCAAATTCAAGACCCTTCCCTGAAGGAAGCCGTCCTCCAAAGCGTGCAGGAGGTCACACAGATGGCCGCCCAAAACGGCTACAGCGGACTTTTCTATACAGCTGTTGTCATTGCTGTTCTCATTATCATTGCAACGGCCATCATGGCACCAATCAGAAAGAAAACAGCGGTCTCACAACCAACAGGGCAAAGGTAAAAAAAGAAGCATTCCTGCATAAGGAATGCTTCTTCTCTATTTCGATGCTTTAATGAACTTCTTACGGATATACCAAATGACAAATGCGATAAAGAGAACAACGAGCAGCACATAGACAACATTAGAGTAATAATCCATGTAGTGAACGATGGATTCCCATGAATCCCCGACTATCGCACCGATTGAGACAAGCACGACATTCCAGATCAATGTCCCAACGGTCGTCAGAAGAAGAAATGTCACGAAGTTTATCCGTGCCATCCCGGCCGGTATGGATATCAGACTTCGAATCAGCGGAACAAAGCGGCAGAAGAAGATGGTCCATAGCCCGTATTTGTGGAACCAGTTATCCGCCTTCTCAACATCCTCCTTTGTCACGCGCAGGATGCGTCCATACCGTTCAACAATCTTCTCTATTCTCTCCTTGCCCAAAAGCATACCAAGACCATAAAGGATAACGGCGCCAATAATCGAGCCAGCCGTAGAAACAGCCACAACCCCAACCACTGTCATGCTTGTCTTAGCGGTCATAGCCCCGCCAAATGTTAAAATCACCTCTGACGGAATCGGCGGAAATACATTTTCAAGTGCAATCAAAAATAAAATGCCAATATATCCAAACTGCTCCATAATGTCGATTATCCAATTTTCCATTCTTAAACTCCCTTACAGCGGCATTTCATACCTATCATTTATATATATGGTTTAAAAGGAATAGCTAGCACAACAAGAACATTTTATAATTTTCCTCAAACGGTAAATCCCGTTCATTATCTCTTAATTCATCCTTTGAGGCAAGTAAAATTAAATTCTCCTCACCCCCTATAAATTACATAGAATCTCCTTTTGACTTCATCCGATGGTTTCCTAATAATAGATAAGTAACCTAATAGACTTCTCATTCAACCTTTGCTTAGTCTATTACTCTACATACAATTAGGAGAGACATCATATGAGAAAAGAAAGACTCAATAAGCGGAAACATAAAATGCTGCTGCAGCTATCTGCTTTGCTTATCAGCATGTTGACGGTCAGCATTATTATAAATCTTTCCCTATCCCAAAAGGCAAGTACGTCCGTATCTAAACCTCAAGTGGATGCTGTTTATGAAGAAGTGAGGGTTTCGACTTTATCTTTTGGGGATGCTGCAGCTGAATTCCCTGTCATTGGCCTCAACGAAGTAGACAAATATATTGAGACATATATCCATTCCCGCCTGACGGCCATTCATCATGCAGGAGAAGAAAAGACCATCACCTACGATATCCTCCATTATAGTCAGCAAACATTGTCTATCGCATTCGTGGAACCAGGCGTGTCTACAGAGATCATGACCTTTGACCTCGAAAAGGGGACTATCCTCGCATTCGAAGATCTCATCCTTGAGGAACATCTTTTGGACTGCTTAGAATTATTAGCGGAAATAGCCTCTGCGGAATTGAAGGAACACGATAGCTCTCGCCTTTCAGCAAAAGACATTTCAAGGGTGACCGCTCCTGAAGCAGAAAACTACCGCCAGTTCATCATCTATAACCAGGCGATTGTTTTCAATTTAGCCCTAAATGATAAAAACGAAACCTATCAATTGGCCATAAGCAAGCAATTATTCGATGATATGCTCATAGATGATTATAAGGCTGGGGAACACCATGATGACCTATCAGGGAACTATGAGCCGGCTAATATCATTTCCGAACGCCCAACAATGGGAAGCACTTTATCCATCGGTCAAAAGGTCATTGCCCTCACTTTTGATGACGGCCCAAAAGCGGGTGTCACAGATGCAATCCTTGATGCCTTAAATGACTATAAGGCTAAAGCAACCTTCTTCGTTCTTGGCTCAAGATGCGAGGCCAACGAGGACCTCCTGAAGAGAATGTCGAAGGAAGGCCATGAGATTGGCAATCATACATGGAATCATCCTAAGATGACCGCAGAAAGCTCAAGCGGGATTACCGAGCAAATCGAAAAAACAAAGTCCCTTATTAAACAAATCACCGGTACAGCACCAGGGTTATTCCGGCCGCCATACGGACTATTTGATGAACGCGTCACCAGCTATGTCGGCAAGGAACAATTAATCTTATGGGATATCGATACATTGGATTGGAAATACCGAAATGCAGACATGATCGTTCCAGCCACAGTAGACTCTGTCAAAGAGGGCAGTATTATTTTAATGCATGATATTTACCCATCTTCTGCAGAAGCGGCCGTTGAAATAATCCGCGAGCTCTCTCTGCAAGGCTATGAGTTTGTGACTGTATCTGAATTGCTAGAGATCAAGAAACAAAGATTAGAAGATTCAAATGTATAGATGGCAAAACAAAATACAGCAGGACAATGGCATTTCTGCAAAAGTCCCGCTGTCATATACCAATCCTCCGAAAGCTCTGTTTAGGGGCTCTTTTTTTTGCCCATTAAACATCCTGCTGCAACACTTGGAGCAATCTTCTAGATTCTGCATCAGCTATACTCGCTTGGTAAACGATTATCTCTCACACGAATATATTCTAATTGGTCATTTGTGCATTCCAGCACCCTCACGCTCCTGCTTATCTTTTTCAAAGAAGAGAATCAAGGCTGGGAGCAGCATGCCTCTCACCAAGAATGTATCTAGGATGATTCCTATTGCTACCATGAATCCGAATACGAACAAGTCCGCTATCGGCATCGTCATCAATGCAGCAAAGGTCGCAGCCAGGATAATACCAGCACTTGAGATAACCCCTCCCGTGTTGCGTATCGCAATTTCAAGCGCATCCTTGACCGAATGCTTTGTCCTCTCCTCGAGGAATCGGGAAACAAGGATGATGTTATAGTCAATGCCCAAAGCTACCAGGAAGATAAAGGCATACACTGGTACACGGGTGCTGACCGCATCATAACCGAATAACACATCCACAAGGAAGAGTCCCAAGCCTAATGCAGAAGCATAGGACAGCAAGATTGTTGCCATCATATAAAACGGCATCTTAAACGAACGTGTCAGCACAAATAACAATACGAGAATCAATAAGGTTTCGAGGGAAACAATCTTGATGATATCCCTGCTGTTAACTTCACGTTCATCAACTAGCTTGGCTGTTGTGCCAGTATAAGAAATGTCTGCATCAAGATTGGCATCCTCCTGCAGCTCATTACTTTCTCCGCGCAGCTCCTCAATAAAGTCAATGGCTTCTGACGAGTAAGGGTTCATTGTGAGCGAAACCGTGATTTTCGCCGCTTGCTCGTCATCCGTTATGCCCGAAGGTCTCGCTGAATAAATTTCATCATAATCATTAAGTCTCTCAGCAAAAGCGGCCACCTGCTCTTCTGTCATGGCATCTTTACTTTCAAGCAAAACCGTTGTTTGCGCAAGATCTCCCTTATTAAACTTCTCTTCCACGATTTCATAACCGACGCGGGAAGGAAGGTCCTCAGGGAAGTTCTTCACAGAGTTGAACTCGAAATCAAGATTGAACACATTCAAGGCAGTGACAAACATAAAGATTGCGACAAGTCCTCCAGAGATTGCCGGCTTGTTTACGACAAACTTGGCAACCGGACCCCAAATACCATGCTTAACCTCTTTTTCTGCTCCATATTTCGGTACCTTTGGCCAGAATGCCTTTCTGCCAAATAGGGCAAACAAAGCAGGCACAAGCGTAATCGATGCGAGCATGATGATTAGCATCGCTAAGCCGAATACCGGGGCAAAGTTTTGATAATCACGGAAATCAGCGAAGAACAAGATCAGCATCGCAGCCAATACCGTTCCGCCCGCGAAGAAGACTGGCTCGCCTGTAGCGCGCATCGCCTGCTTCATTGCCTCATGCTTATTCTCATAACGGTTAAGCTCCTCTCGGAAACGAGAGAACACGAATAAGGAATAATCAATCACAGCCGCAAATAAAAGAATGCTCATAATCGATGTAGTAGAATTATTAATCTCAAGGCCGCCTGCCCCTAGTAAAGCAACAGATTGATTTGTCACCTGATAGACGATAACCGTTGCCAGCAAAGGAATGAACGCCAACAGCGGTGAACGATAAATAACAATCAGCAGCACTAAAATAATCAAAACAGTCGCAAGTAATAATTTTATATCAGCTGATTCAAACAGCTTTGTCGTATCACCGGCAATCCCGGCTGGGCCAGTTATATAGAAGTCCGTATCTAAATCCTTAGCAATGTCATTGCCAATTTCAGATGCCTTGTCATTAATGCGGGAATAGTCTGAGTTACCCAATCCAGCATCTAAATTCATCGGGACAATCATCGTTGTCTTATCCTCTGATGTGAAGGCAGCAAGAGCCTGCGGCGGCATTTGAGAAATATCTACGATTTCCTCAATTCCATCAATCTTCTCATCTTTGATGCCGTCCAGGATTTCTGTTACCTCAGCAATATCAATATCTCCATCCGGATTATTAAAAACGAGAATTCCCGGTGTACCCGTATCACTTGGGAATAGTTCATCCACTTTATTCTGGGCAACAATCGACTCTGCCTCATCCGGGAGCGATTGGAAATTCGTCACCTTATAATCACTTAATTTCGGGCCTGCGCTAAGCCCAATCATTATCACAAGCCAAGCAATGATTGTAATGCGCATCCCCTTCTTGGTTGATACCCAATCGGTCACTGTGTGCAAAAACCTCTTCACTCTGTTTCCTCCTCATAAAATTATGTCAATGCTAGCATACTAAACGAATATAAATTTTATATAAAATTAGAAAGTTCCGTATACTCTTCTATTCTACTCATAGAATCTTTGCTTTGCACGGATAGAAACGCCAAAACCATACTTTCAGCGGCAAATTTTGTTCACAGAATTAACATAAAAATAAATGCATAGCTTCATGAGAAACCATGCATTTATCCTTGCAGGAATATAAGAAAGCCACCCTAATGGCGGCTTTCTTTCCTATCAATCCTGCTTTTATTCGATATTGTCATCTAGCCTGATAGCATCTAGGCTATAATCAAATTGCGAGCGGTCAACGGGCTCAAATCCATCCGGGGTATGAAAACGAAGCAGATCTCCATTCACAATCCGGTCAGACAGTTCCAATTTATATTGAACCGCTTCATGATATCTCTTCGCCTCACTGAACCTTTCCTCTTCAAGCGGCAATCCGGTCTCAGAATCATAATAGTCCCCATCCACCGCTGTAACCGTCGGGCTTACGAAATCGCCATTACGGAACGGCACGACTTCATTATGCTCGTCAGATAATAGGTCAGTCCCAAAATGAATGTAATCCTTTGTTTCCTTGCCTAGTAAATGGAGGATGGTCGGCAGGATATCAATCTGTCCGCCATATGTGTGGCGAATTCCGCCTTCCATACCTGGCACCCTGATAAAGAACGGCACACGCTGCAGCTCCGATTTAGAAACAAATGGTGTAACTTCTTTCTCAAGCACCTTCTCCATCGCGTCATCATGGTTTTGAGAAATGCCGTAATGGTCCCCATACATGATGATCATGGAGTTATCATACAGGCCTGATTCCTTCAGGTAATGAAAGAATTGCTCTAATGCCTCATCCGCATAACGGGCTGTCTGGAAATAGTCATCGACTGACTGATCACCTGTCGTATGCGGTTCAATCGTTGTCTCATCCTGGTCCATTGAGAACGGATAGTGATGGGTAACCGTAATAAATTTCGCATAAAACGGTTCTGGCAAGGACTCTAGATATGGAATGGACTGCTCGAAGAATGGTTTATCCATCAAGCCGTAATCCGCCAATTGTTCAGGATCCATCTCATAGGAACCGGCATCAAAGAAATGGTTATAGCCAAATGATTTATAGATTTCATTACGGTTCCAGAAGCTTCCCGTATTAGGATGGAAAACAGCCGATGTGTACCCTTCCTGTCCTAAAATAGCCGGAGCAGCCTGGTAGGTATTCGTCCCTTTCATCGTGAAGGCTGACCCTTGAGGCAATCCATATAAAGAATTTGAGAGGATAAATTCTGCATCAGCCGTCTTCCCTTGCGCCGTCTGATGAAAGAAATTATCGAAATACATCATGTTCTTATCTTCCGTTAATGAATTGAGGAATGGAGTAACCTCTTCCCCATGCAATTCATAATTGATTAAAAACTCTTGGATAGACTCCAAATGAATCAAGATTACATTCATTCCTTCAGCCTTCCCAAAGTATTCCGGGTTAGCCTCTGCATGATTGGAGCTGGTATAATTCACGACCTCCGTAATATCGTTGCTGTCGGCCAAAACCCTCTGTGCTGATGCCCTCGTGCTTTGTACAGCATCATAAACGGTGTAATTATACATGCCTAAATACTTCACAATATAGTTTCGGTCAAACCCTCTCGTCAGCAGCTCTGGGCGATCGCTTTCCGCCAAAACAAGGTTCAATCCCGAGATAGCGAAACCTATCCCTATAAAGGAAAAGGCCGCTCTTCGCTTCAAAACATCCTTCTCCATCTTTATCTTCTTCGTCAGCAACAAAACTAGCAGGACCGCAATATCTGAGAAGAACAAAAAGTCATATGGCTTCAAGAGCGTTGTGATGCTTCCGCTCACATCCCCGAAATTCTGTGTCTGGAAAAGCGTCGGCAATGTGATGAAATCATTGAAGAAACGGTAATACATCACATTGGCGAACAGCAGGAACGATAAAAAGAAATAAAGCACCATCAGGGCTGTATATCTTCCCCTTCCCTTAAACAGCCAAGCTAATCCTAACACGATAAGCGCTGAGCCCAACGGATTTAGCAGCAAGAGGATCTCCTGCATGATTCCTTGCACACCAAGATCAAACTGTGTCACTTGCACCAAATATGTCTTCAGCCACAGCATTAAAACGGCAATCAGGAAGAACACGCCAAATTGACTTCTTATCCTTTCATAGAGTTTTTCATTTATTTTTTTCATATAGACCTCACTTTTTTATTCACTGTGATTTTAATCCACATTATCCTCACCCAAATGAATGGCTAGTATATCCACTTTTTTCATCTTTATCCAAAAATATAAAGCGTAATATTCCCATTGTATCATGCTTATCGATAAAAATGAATGAATATGGCAGAGAAACCAGCTTGCTCTCCCGCAAAGAACCAGCCTCTTATACAGAGTTACCGTTGTTTATTCTATGTTCCTCAATCAGCCCCAACACCTTTTTCTTTTCTTTATAGAGGGTGATTTCGTCTTTAATTTCCGGATAAAGAATCACATTCTTTAAATCATTGAATCGAATCCACTTCACGCCAGTTTGATTGGTGTCAGGAGCCTCTGCAAGCTTTGGAAGGTTTCCTTCCCTCCGGCTGCACTCAAATATAAGCTGCAAGGAAGCTGTGTCCCCATATTTTCGCGCACTCAAATGGGGATTATATTCATACACGAAAGCAAGCTCTAAAACATCCACCTCTATAGATGCTTCCTCCATCACTTCACGGGATACTGCCTCTCTCACCGTTTCACCAAGCTGCACCCCGCCTCCCGGCAAATTATAATGCAATCCGTTATCATCTCGAAATTCCACCAAAAGAACGGAGTCGTTCTCTATGATAAGTGCACATGCTCTCACCCTGATATGACTCACCATCCAAATCACCGCCTTTTCATCTATATATCATGCCAATTCGATAAAGATGATCTTCTTCTCTCCAAAATATGTAACTACAGTAAAATAACGTTATAATAACTAGTAGGAAATTGAAAGGGGCAATGTTTATTTATGTATAAGAAAATAGCTGTATGCGCGGTATTTATTCTGCTCTTATCATCTATCGGTACATACAAATCCTTCATAACGGGATTATTCAATTCGGAAACGAATATTGCTGAAGCCGCATCAACCGTCCAGTATAAGACAAAAGCCAACCTTAACCTGCGAACCACCAACTCCACGAAGGGAAAAATCATTCTAACCATTCCCAAAGGGAAGACCATTCAATACATCTCAAAAGCCGGCACATGGTACAAGGTGAAATACAAGACAAAAACGGGCTATGCCAGTTCCAAATACTTAGTCAAAGTCAAAGCCAAGCTTGATGTTGAAAAGATGAAGAATCTCGGAAAAGCGGAACAGGTCATTTTAGTCACAAATAAAACGGCCTCTTCCAATAAAGCCACCATACAAGCATTCGAAAAGACGAACGGGAAATGGAAACGAACCTATTCCATGCCGGCCGTAATCGGGAAGAAAGGCATGACCAGTTCGAAAAAAGAGGGGGATATGAAGACACCTACGGGCAAATATACGCTTGGCACTGCTTTCTACCGATCCTCTAAACCAACAACGAAACTTCCCGTCAAAAAAATTACCTCAGACTCGGTCTGGGTAGATGATAGCAAGAGCCCGCTCTATAATACTTGGCAATCCAAAAGCAAGACAAAAGGCAAGTGGACTAGTGCAGAGAATCTTAATATCCCACAGTATGACGTAGGATTTGTCATTAACTACAATACAAAACGGACACCATATAAGGGATCGGCCATCTTCTTTCACGTAGAAGGAAAATCCGGCTATACAGCCGGCTGTGTCGCTACGTCTAAGAGCAATGTAAACAAAATCCTCTCATGGGTCAAACC